>JAICEG010000097.1 GCA_025924295.1 Vicinamibacteria bacterium | reverse complement strand
GCACCGACCCGGTCGACGGCCCCCGCAGCATGCCGGCACGGTCTTCGAAGAACGTCCTGGTATGCAGCGAGGCGTAGAAGTCGGTTGAGTTCGACGTGCCGGCTGGCTGATCCAGCGTCGAGACATTGTGGCCGCTGCCGGCCATCTCGTACCAGGTGACTCGTGCACCGCTCACAGTAGCGGCGGCGCGCGCAAATATCGGTGGCGCAGCATATTCGAATCGGTGCGTCAGGACCTGATCGCTGTTCGCTGGATTGGCGTCCAGCACGATGCAGTCGGAGCTCGGGCTCTCCGGCAATTGATGCCGGGCGCGCAGCCAGCCGACCGTCGAGATGTCGTCGCGATCCTGGAATTCGCCACCGTAATCCATGGAATAGAGCGGGTCTTCTTCGAACTGGCATTCGTCGTCGTTGACCGGCGGGCGCCCTGCCCAGCACCCGGGCTCACCGGGATGCAGCAGATTGTCGTCCTCAGTGCCGTGCATGTAGACGACCGGCTTGGTCGGCGCTCCCCAGAGCGGGTCGGAGATCGAACCGAAACGGCCGTACTGATCGGGCGCTGATCCGGTCAGACGCTCGTACCCGGTGCGGGTATCTCCCGTGCCCGGCAGTTGACCATCCCCGCAGCCTTCGTGCTCGAGCACGTACCCGAGTTGTCGCGAGTAGATACCGAAGCCTGCAAACAGCGACGAGCGATAGCACAGCAGCATCCAGGTCATCGTGCCGCCGCTCGAGAATCCCGACGCGTAGACCTTGTTCGCGTTGATCTGAGGGTTGTTGACGAGCAGCCTTCCGATCAGCCGTTCGATGAACGCGACATCGCGGAAGGCATCGCGATCGTCGCCGCTTCCCGGCACCTTCGGGCTTCGCCACATGATCACGTCGTCGGGGTCGCTCGACACGTCGTTGAGGTAGGTGACCCGCAGCGCCTCAGGGTAGACGAGCACGGTCGGGGCGTCGTGCGCGATGCGGTTGAACGACCTGCTGTTGTGCATCGTCGTCGTGTCGCCGTTCTTGCCGTGGAAGACGAGCCACAGGTTGACGCTGCTGTCGGCGCGCGACGCGAAATTGCGCGGGGTCGAGTAGCGGAACTTCCGCGTCTCGACGACCCCGTCCGGCTGATGGTGGTCGAACGTGATCACGTCGGAAAGCGCCCGGTTGCCGTTGGCGTCGACACCAGTCCCGGTGAGCTCGAACTTGCTCGGCTCAGGATCGGGGGGAACGTTCGGATCGGCTGTGTCGTCGGGCAGGCTGGGTCCGCTGGTATCCGGCACCCAGCACTCGCAGCCCGGATCCCAGGTGTATCGATGGGCCGACACGGTTGCCGTCAAACAGGCGAGGACGAGTAAGCAGGTGGCGGGCAAGGCAGATCGCGTGGTCACGTTACGTCTCCTGTCGTCATCCGCCCGGAGGCGGGCTTCGGCAGGTACTACGCAATCCGGCCGCGGGTCCGGACACCGGCACGCCCGCGCTGACGATTACAACCTCATGCGGAATCGTCTGCGTGATGCTGCTCAAGGCCGACATCAGTCACGCGCCTTCACCGCCACGTGGCGCACGACACGCGTCCACCACATGGTGAACCCGGTCACGAACAGAACCGCGGGTGACAGACCGAGTATCAGCCAGGCGGCCCGCACGCCGTTGCCGGCGAAGTTGCCGACATGCAACGGCGCCACCCACGCCAGGATGACGTCGCCGATGGTTCGTTGCGTCGTCGCGTGCCCGGTCAGGACTGTTCCGGTGTACTGATCCAGATAAACGGAGGTGAGATCTGCACCTCCCGCTGGTGTCGGCTGAACGGGCGAGAACATGACGAGGAAGGCCGCCTGCTCGGAAAAGGGCACCACGACGCGTGCGACATGCTGTCCGGGTGCGTGCCGGCGCGCTTCAGCAATCAACGCTCGCCACGTGGGACGCAACGACGCCGACAGGGGCGCGCCTGATTGTGGTGGACGCACGACGGTGATTGGCGACAGACGATTCACGACGGCGCGGAAGGCGGCGGGGAATGCGAAGTACGCGCCAGTGAGTGACCACATTGCGATGAGTGTGACGGCCCAGATACCGACGGCGCTGTGCAGATCCCAGTTCACGCGCTTCCACTGCCGGCGGACGTCCACTGTAAATCCTCGCTTCCAATTGCCGCGGCCCTGCCACCAGATGACCAGCCCGGTGAGGCACATGGTCAACAGGATGAGGGAGCCGACGCCGTTGACGATACGGCCGGTCCTGCCGGCAAGCAGATCGAAATGCAGGTCCTGCAGAGTCTTGACGAACGATTGGTCCGATAGCTCGCCAAGCATCTCGGCGCTGACCGGGTCGAGCAGCAGCGTCAGGAAACGGTCGCCGCTCGTCGCATAGGCGAGATATGTCGGCCGTGCGGTGGTTGGCGCGTCGATGCCTGACAGCCTGGCAGCTGGATACGCGTGCGTGACGCTCTCCATGATTGCGACCGGGTCGGCTATCGGGCCAGATGCCCGCGGTGTGAAGAGCTGCGGGTGAATCGCGCGCTGGATGTCGATCCGGAAGACGAGCGCCGCTCCGCTGACGCACACGACGAAGACGTACAACCCGGTCGACATGCCCAGCCACAGATGGACCTGAAAGAGCGCACGCCGGGCCCATACGGTCTGCGGTCTGTCGAGGAAGTTCTCCAAAGCGACCCTGCCGGCGCCGCCGCAGCGAAGAAAGAGCTACTCGGGCTGAATCGATGACAGCAGTTGCTCGAATCGCGATTGCTCGGCGGCGATCGTCTTGTCCGGGCCGGTGAGCTTGAAGAACACATTGCCGCCGCGGCCCTCCGCGATCGCGCCAAGAAGGCGGTATCCGTCGACCGGCTTGCCGCCGGCCATTGGTCCTCCCATTCCCGTATATGTTCCCGACGCATCAACGATGGTGATGCGTATCCCGCGTACCATGCGCGAGGTGACTTTGGCAGGGGCGGGCTTGCCGTCACCGCCCAGGATCTGTCCCTTCCATCGCTCGACGTTGGCGTCGATGCTTCCGCCTTGACCGGGGCCGAAGTAGTTCACGACACACTCAGCGACTCCACGATCCCCGGCGGCGGGCACGATCGAATACGTGGCGGCACGCATCGGCCGTGCTGCCTCCGCTTTCCATTGCGCCGGGGCCGTCCATCGGATACCAGCAGCGGAATCGGCAAGTACGAGCGAGCCATGAACAGCGACGAGAGCTAGCAAGAGGGCGGCAACGAACGAGCGTGTGATCATGAACGCAGTATAGCGGGCGGGAAGGCCATGAGTGCTGGAGAACGTGAGAGGATGCACTCATGCGTTTCGCCTCGTTCGCGCTCGTTGCACTCACTCCGGTCCTCGCTGTTGGATCGCAGGCAGCTTCGTCCGCGCAAACGCCAGTTGGCCAGGGAGCGTCCGGTGTCCGCAGCGCGCCGACGTACACGACGGCGCAGGCCGCGCTCGGCCAGGCCGCCTACCGCGCGTCCTGCGCGTCGTGCCACGGCGAGAATCTCGACGATGGTGCGTTCGGCTCGCCGCTCAAGGGTGTGCCGTTCATACAGAAGTACGGCGGGAAGAGTCTCGAACCGCTCTACACCGTCACGGCCACGCGGATGCCCACCACGGCGCCTGCGTCGCTGAGCCCGGATGTCTACGCACAGATCGTCGCTTACATCCTCCAGCAGAATGCCATCGTGGCGGGTGCGGAAGAACTGCCGTCCGATCCTGCACGGCTGGCGGGCATGACGATCCCCCAGGGCGGCTTCAGCTTCATGGCGTTCTCTCCCTACACACCGCCTGCACCGAGGGTGACACGACCCAACCCGCTCGATCGCTACACGCCGGTGACCGACGAGATGCTCGCGGCGCCGGCACCATCCGAGTGGCTCGGGTGGCGGCGCACGTGGGATGCACACGGCTTCAGCCCGCTGACCCAGATCAGCAAGGCCAACGTTGCGAATCTGCGTGTGGCGTGGAGCTGGTCGTTGCCGCCGGGGTCGAACGAGGGGACGCCGCTGGTGCACGATGGCGTGCTCTTCGTGCACGGGATGGGCGACCGCGTTCAGGCACTCGACGCGCAGAGCGGCGATCTCCTGTGGGAGTACCGTCGGCAGTTGCCGCAGGGCGTCCTGCCCACTGTCAAGCGTGGCATGGCGCTCTATCGCGATCGCCTGTACATCGGCACGTCCGACGCCAACGTCATCGCGCTCGACGCCAGGAGCGGCAGGCTCGTGTGGGATACGCGTATCGGCGACACGCGGGTGCGCGAAGGGGTTGCCGGCGGAGTCCTCGCCGCGCGCGGAAAGATCATGGTCGGCACTACGGGCACCGGCGTCGGCGCGAAGCCGGGCGGACCGCAAATCGTCGGCCTCGATGCCGACACCGGGCGGATCGCGTGGCGCGTCAACACGATCGCGCAACCCGGAGAACCCGGCGGCGACAGCTGGAACGAGATCCCGATTGAGAAGAGGAGTGGCGCCTCCGTCTGGACCACTGGCAGCTACGAGCCCACGACGGGACTTGCGTTCTTCGGCACCGGCAACACGTACGACACCGGCCCGCTACTGCCGCCGTCGAAGAAACCGGGCGTCACCAACGACGCGCTGTATACGAACACGACGCTCGCGATCGATCCCGACACCGGGAAGATCGTCTGGCACTTCCAACATCATCCTCGAGAGCTGTGGGATCTCGACTGGGCGTTCGAACGACAGATCGTCGATGTCCCCGTGCGCGGCCAGGTGCGCAAGCTGATTGTGACGGCGGGAAAGATCGGCATCTACGACGCCGTCGAGGCCGCCACCGGTCGCTTCGTCTTCTCCATCGATCTCGGTCTTCAGAACATCGTCACCGCGATCGATCCCGAGAGCGGTGAGAAGTCGATCGATGCCAGCCGTATTCCCGACGATCGCAGCATGAAGCTCGTGTGCCCGCACGGTGCCGGCGTGAAGAACTACCCTCCGGCGTCGTACAACCCGACGAGCCGCGTCGTGTTCGCGCCGCTCACCGAGGCGTGCATGGACGTGTTTCCGATTCCCGGCGGCGCCGGCCGCGGTGCGCTCTCCTCCGGCGTGAACTGGGGAATCCGTCCGCATCCGGATAGCGATGGGAAGTACGGACGCCTGGAAGCGATCGACTTGAACACACGCAAGCAGGCCTGGGTGACGCGCGATCGCGCGCCGATGACATCGGGTGTTCTCGCCACGGCCGGCGGCGTTGTCTTCGCCGGCGCGTTCGATCGGTTCTTCCGCGCCTACGACGACGCAACCGGGAAGGTGCTGTGGCAGGCGCGGCTGAACGACGCCAGCAGCGCCACGCCGATTACCTACAGCGTGGGTGGCAAACAATACCTCGCAGTTGCCACCGGGCAGGGCGGGTTCCACGCCGCGAGCTACGCGGTACTCGTTCCTGAACTCGCCAGTCCGCCAGACCGGAGCGCGATGCTATGGGTGTTCGAGTTGCCATAGCATCGCCCCGATTGCGGAAGCCGGATCAGAAATCGAGCTGGGCGCTGAATTTCAGCAGACGCCCTTGCAGGATCTGCAGCGGCCGCAGCCACGCCGATCCGTACGTGGTATTCAACGCCAGCGTGGGACTTCCGTTGAACAGGTTGTAGAGGTCGACGTTGGCCGCGACGCGTGCGCTGGATGCGAAGCGGAAGACCTTCGACAACCTGAAGTCGACCTGGTTCAAACGTCCTCCGTACTCTGTTCCGGGCTCGATCAGCGGAACCGTCGCGGTGCCCGTGGTCAAGGGGCGTCCGAGGGAACCAATCACTTCCGCACTCGTATACGACCGCCCCGCGGTAATCTCCGGCCCTGGAAGGCTCTGCACGGTGGCGCTCGTCTGGATGCCCCACCAGGGCCACGGGTACACCCCGAGCACTTTCACCTGCGTCATGAACGGCGGCGTGATGTCACAGTTCAGCAACTGCTGTGGCGAGTCGACGACGAAGCAGTTGTTGGTGGTCACACGGCCCGTGCTCGTTCCACCCTGGAGCACAGCCCCACTGGGCAGTCGCAGGCTCACGCCCAGGTCGACGCCGTTGTAAATCTCAGTCTGCTCCCCGTAGTTGTTCGCCAGCGTGAAGACGTTGTTCTGGGCCACGATCCGATTGGCGTCGTAGAGACCGCACACCTGGTAACCGCCGCCGTCGGGCAGACGCGAATCAACAGGTGCCGTCGCACAGTAGGGTGAGTAGTCGGCCGGCCCGATGTTCAGGTTGTCGGTCGCGAGGAAGTTGCCGTACGAGCGCCGGAAATACCCGGCATTCACGGCCACGCGCGGGACGATTTCGTGCTGGATCGCCGCAGAGGCTTCCCAGTTGAACCCACGCTCGGTCAGCGCGTCGTCGGCATAACGTACCGTGGGGTTGGTCGTGCCGAAGTTCGACGGGCTCGTTGCCCCGCATTCACCGTTGGCTGCAACCGAGAGCAGGTTGCAGTCCGGAGAGAAGTTTCCACGGCGCGGATCGCCTACCGGGTAGAAGGAGTCGTTCCAGGTGCGGGTAGCCTGCGTCACGATCGCCGCGGCCGGGTTGACGCGGCGCGTGAACGTCGTGAGGTTCGGCCCTTCGAGGTAGCGTCCGAGGTTCACCTTGAGGGCCGTTCGACCGTTGCCGAAGAGATCCCACGACACGCCCAGACGCGGCGACACGTTCTTCCAATTGGGCGCGTCCTCGACCTTGTCAAAGTTGATGCTCCGGTTCGGCACGAGCGGGCCGGGGCCGACGTACTGCTCGGGCACGTACGAGTTGAGGTAGTCGAAGCGCACGCCGAGATTCAGCGTCAAGCGGCTCAGGCGCCATTGATCCTGCGCGAAGATGCCGATGTTGGCCTTGGTGGTTTCAAAGAACTCGAGCGGCGTCGCAAACTGGGTGAGCTGCGTCGGGATGCCGTTGCGAAGCTGCAGCGTCACGGCGTTGTTCGCAACGTCCTGCGTCGTCCACACCCATGCGTGCTGGAACGTGACCCCGACCTTGGCGGCATGGGAACCAGTCACGTACGACGTGACGAACCGTGAGTTCCACTGATGCGTGTCGTTGTGCCCGTAGGTGGACGACAGGTTGCCCCACGAGAACCCGGTGCCGAGATCGCGCCACGGCACATCGGCCTCCGTCACGCCATCTGGTGTCTGCAGCCTGAACTGGAAGTCCTTGGCTGCGTACGCCCAGCCCGCCTCGAACAACACGCGATTCGTCCACGGCGCGTTCCAGCCGACTTGAGTGAGCCGGCTCGGGTCCGCGTAGTAGTTGATCACTGCCTCGGGTGATTGCGTGCGGTTGGTTGCTGACTGCGTGTAGAAGTGGTCGCGAATCTGCCGCGCCTCCTGATGCTGGACGCTCACTTTGTTGCGCGGCGTCGCCTGCCAGGTGAACCTCAGGCTGCCGTTGTAGTCGGTGTCGCCTTCGTACGCGGGCCTGGTGAGATCGTCCTCTTTGATCCACGGCACGGTGCTCTTGTTGTAGTAGAGGCCGGCCATGTACTGATTCGTCTCCCATTGACGGTACGCGCCGAAGAACCAGAGCTTGTCGGCGCGGATCGGTCCGCCGGCCGCTGGATTGAAATCGTAGATGTAGTTGACGCGGTCCACCGACGTCAGCCCCTGCGCCTGCAGGTCTTCAGAGAGATTCCTGCTTTGCAGGTTGTGATTGGTGAACGCTCCGGCAAGGAAGCCTTCGAACGAGTTCCCCCCGTCCTTCGGAATCACGTTGCCGCGGACGCCGCCGAGCTCGCTCTCGGCCGACAGCCCGCCGGTCTCCAGGCTGACCTCGCGCACCGTCGCATCGTTGACCGAGACCGCAACGAAGCTGCCACCGCGGCCAGCGCCGTTGTTGTAGTACATGCCATCGTAGAGCAGCGTTTGTTCGAAGAGCCGGCTGCCGTGAATGGCCATGGCGGCCGACCCGTACTGCGTCCCGCCGACGTCCTGGCTGTTGGTCGTCATGCCGGGGATGAGTACACCGAGCGCGACGACCGATTTCGTTCCGACCGGAATCGCGTCCATGACTTCACGGGTCATCACGCGCTGCTGCAGGACGTTTTGCACGTCCACGGTCGAGGCTTCGCCGGAGACCGTAATGGTCTCTTCCAGCGTGCCGACGCGCATCTCGACGTTCACCGTTGCCGTGAACGACGATGTGAGCTCGATGCCGTCGCGCTGGACGGAGCTGAACCCTGGCAGCGTGAACGTCACCGAGTAGCTGCCCGGTCGCAGGTTGACGATGCTGTAGCGGCCGGCCTCGTCGGTGGTCGCCACGCGCACTTTCTCGATGAGCGCAGTGCTGGCGGCTTCGACCGTCACACCGGGCATCACGGCGCCACTGGCGTCCCTCACCGTTCCCGCGATCGCGCTGCCGCTCTGTGCCGCAGCGCTTGCGGGGAGACACAAGAAGAGCACTACCACGATCCACAAGCACTGCAATCGTGTTGTCATGACACGCCCTCTATGAATGATTCCGGTCTTCTGTAATTAAGGTGTTGGTTCGAGCCTGAGAAGCGCCCCGGGGTTTTCGTCGGTCAGGAGATACAAGAGCCCGTCGGGGCCCTCGCGTACGTCGCGGATGCGCTGGCGGAGTTCGGTCAGCAGCATCTCTCGCCGCATCTCTTCACCACGCTCGTTGAAGACGACACGCTGGAGATGGCCGGTCTGCGCGATCTCGCCGAAGCGCAGAGCACCTACGAACACGTTGCCTCGCCATGCGGGAAACCTGTCGCCGGTATAGAAGGCCATGCCTGAAACGGCGATCGACGGCATCCAGTACACGAGCGGCGCTTCGATGCCCTCCTTCGCGAACCTGCCCTGCCACGGTCCTTCGTAACTGCGGCCAAGACTCACGTCGGGCCAGCCGTAGTTGCGTCCCGGCAGAATCACGTTGATCTCGTCACCGCCGTTGGGACCGTTCTCGTTCGACCACACCGCCCCCGTCTGCGGGTGGATGGCCAGTCCCAGCTGATTGCGATGACCGAGCGAGTAGATCTCCGGCTTGTGTCCTGGACGCCCGACGAACGGATTGTCAGGCGGCACGGTGCCATCGTCGCGCAGGCGCAGCACCTTGCCCTTGTGATGGCTTGGATCCTGCGCGTCTTTCATGTTGGCGACCGAGGCTCCGGTGGTCATGTAGAGCATGCCGTCGCCCCCGAACGCGATCCGCGACGCCGCGCCCCCCTGTCCGTCCCACCAGGGTTCGACGACGAACAGTTCCTGGAAGTTGGTGAGCGCCGATCCGTTCCATGTCCCGCGGCCGAGAGCGGTCGCGATGAGATCCTTCTCACCCGGTTTCGAATAGGTGAGATAAACGAGGCGATTGTCAGAGAAGCGCGGATGGAGCACGACGTCCATCAGGCCACCCAGCCGCTGCATCTTCGACGGAGGGACACCAGCGATCGGCTGCGGATCGAGTACTCCGTTCCGGATGATGCGGAGTTTTCCTGACCGCTCGGTGACGAGCTGCTCGCCAGTCGGCAGGAACGCGAGGCTCCACGGGTTGGCGAGTCCCTTCGTCACAATGACGGCGCGCACTTTGTGCTGTTCGGCCGTGTCGAAGACCCACGGCCCGTCGCCGAGCGGTGTGCGCGCCACGCCAATCCCGCGCTGTGCGGTCATTCCTGCGCCGGCGATCGCGAACAGAGCTGCGGTACAGACGAGGTGGCGGACAAGAGACACGTACTTCATCGAAGTCTCCGTGAGGCAGTGACTGCGCGAGGCTATACGCGAGCTTGGGTCCGGCGCAATGCCATTTACGGGGAGGGTGCTAGTCGAGCCGACTGGGGGCCCATGCCACTGCGTCCTGGCGCCGCGCGAAGTGAAGCAGTGGTGCGCTGGCGGGCAGTGAGATCCCTGCCGCGTCGCTCATCGTGTTGTGCGTGATTTCCGCGGTAGCGTGCTGCAACGCCCAGGGCGGGTGGTGGATCTCCAGGCGGTACGGACGCCCGGAGTGATCCACGTGATAGAGGCAATAGCGCTCGGTCAGAAAGTACTCGAGCGATCCGGGCCGTGGCTCGAATGCGGCACCAGCGGAATGGTATGTGGCTTCGAAGCGTGCCGCGCCGCGAGAATCTTCGCGACGGCTGTCATACGAGATTCCGTCGCCCTCCCGTCTAACGTTCATCGTCGCCGGGAAGTACGGCAGGTTCAGCAACGCTCGCGCCGTCTTCACCGCGAGCGCGTTACCGGCATCGAGACTGAAGAAGTAGACACCCGGCCGAGCGCCGACGCGGACGTAGGTGCGCACGTTCAACTCGGGAAATTCCGACACCCATGGCAATGAGGGGACGCCGCGGGGCGAGACGTTCGTCATGTTGAACGGGACGATGCCGATCCACGAGCGCTCTTCGAACGTGTCGAGCTCGAATGCCTGCGGGACCAGCCGCCGCAGCTCGCGAGCGTCCACCGGCCAGTGCATGAACAACAGATCGTTCCAGGTCTGAGTCATCAGCCATGGACCGTTCGGCATCGGCCAGGGACGATGACTCACACGTTCGACGACGCTCTTGTCGAAGTCGTGCGCCATGGCCTCACGACTCAGCTCATTTCTTTCCGCTGATTCCGGGGTAGATCTGCTGGCCGGCGCGAATGAGCGGGTCGGTGTTGCGCTCACCCTCGTGACACGCCTCTTCCAGCAGCCGGAATCCCTTCTCCTTGTTCCGTCGCAGCGGAAAGGCCATCGTCCACGGCCGCGTGTAGACGGCCGGGTCGTCAATGGTGACCTGGTAGTGAATGGTGTCGGGATCGATCAGCGTGAAGCGCTCGACCATCCGCGCCGCGGGAGAGTGAAAGTTGCCCGCCTGATCGAACCACGCCTTTGCACTGTGATTGGTGACGTCCACAACCAGCGTGTTCCCTTCCCAGCGACCCCGCGAGTCTCCCATCCACAAGTCGATACGGGGGCCCACGTGCGGGCGCGCTGTCGTGGGGATGATGCGATAGGTGTGCGCTCGCTCGAACATGATCAGCAGGTGACCCGGCGTCTGGAGAAACTGGATCTGTGTCGGCACGTACATGGAGCGGGGGACGCCGGAAGGAAAGCAGGGGACGTTCGGTTCGACGTATTTGCTTCGATTCTCCTTCTGCAGTGCCGCCGCCCACGGCTGATACGGAATCTTGCCGTCGGCAGGGTCGACAATCAGGCTCGGGCCCCCGTTGTCGTCGTCGGTCATCGGGTGGGCCTCGATGTTCTCGGTACCGGAAGCCGGCCCGCGCCAGAAGCCTTGCAGGTCCGGCTTGCCGTCGGGCGTTCGAGGCGGGCGATACGACTTCGCCTTGCCCAGGGCGCATGGGTGAAATTGCGCCGGGTCGGCGGGGCATGGACCGGGCGCCTGCGCGTCGGCGGGTTGTGACACACACAGAGCAGCCACCAGGGCCCCCACCGCGATTACCACGCGGCGCGCGAGGTTACTTCGAGGTCGCATCGGTTCCTTCCCGCGCGTAGGCATAGCACTCGTATTCGAGCAGCTGACTGTTCGCTTCCTGCCGGCGATAGAGGGGCATCTGCATCTTCCAGGGGCGTGTGAAGACCTTGGGATCCTCGATCGTGACCTCGTAAAGCATGTGGTCGGGACCGCTCCGCGTGTATCGCTCGACGACGTGCAGGTCCTCGCTGTGAAAGTTGCCTGCGCGGTCGAACCACGTCTGGTTGGTGAAGAGCGTCACGTCGACGACGAGCGAATCGTTTTCCCAGCGGCCGCGCGAATCGCCCATCCAGAACTCGACCGGCATCGTGGGATGCTTGCTCCCATCGGTGAAGATCTCGCGGGTGACGTGCAGGTACTCGTAGAGAATGACGACCCGATCCGCGAACTGAAAGATCTGGAACGGATAGGGCATGTACGTGATGCGTGGGACGCCCGGCATGTAGCACTGAGCTTCCGGGTCCGCAGCCAGGCGGCTCGCGAAGTTCTTTTGCTTCTGCTCGAGCGCCCACGGCTGATACGGAATCTCGTTTCCGTCCACGACCCCCTGCCCGGCGGGAACACTGAAGCGTGCTGGTAGCCCCGGGAATCGTTGACCGGGATGGTCCTGGATGTCCCAGGCCGCCGTGTTGAGCGCCTGCCACACCCCCTGAAGATCGGGCTGCCCGAGCGTTGTCTTGGGAGCTGAATATCGCCTTGCCTGGGGCGATTGGGCCGAGAGGAAGGTGGCTGCGGCAAACACTGCCACCAGCGCGCTCGTGCACAGAATTGCGGTGCGCCGTTGTGGCACTCTCCTGGCTCCTCCGTTCTAGTCAATACGACCGGTTCGAGGCAGCCAGTTTAGTCTGGCTGCCTCGAAGGCGGAGCTCAGCCTCTTCGGGCTGTGTGGCTAATACGCGAGCGCTGCCGGCGTCCCGCGCCCCTCGAGCTCGCGTTCGACCGCGCGCTGCACGATGATGGCGGCCTCGGTTTCAAAGTGCCTGATGCCACCTTCCCGTGACGTCGGGTAACCGATCTCTTCGTACAGGGACTCCATGGCTTCAACGCCCACGACGTCCGGGTTGCGACCGATCTCCAGCGCGTGCTGCAGTTCGTGCGCGAGCAGCGTGATCTGCCATCGCTCCGTCAGCATGCAGTCGATGGCGATGCGGACGAAGCGATAGTCATTGGCGTTGGTGACGAAGTTCATTCGTCCGCCAACACCGGACGGCATTCGCATCGAGCACTCTGCGAATACCAGGATGCGGGTCGTTTCAATCTCGGCGACGAGCTTTTGAAGCGTGGGCGATTGTGCTGTGCCGCGGTCGAGAACCGCCTTCAGCACGTGATCGAGCACACGCAGATGCGGGCCGGCCTGAGCTGCCGATTGCTCCGGGAGCGCGAGCGACAGCAGCAGGGCGAGGACCGCAATGAGTGTTCGTGTTGGGGTAATGGGAATAAGGGTTCGTATGTGAGCCACGCGATATAAGGGAAGAAAGACGTTCTCCCACTTTATCGGCCCAGCTCGCTCACCACAACTGAAGAGTTCCGCACAACTCTTCAGTTGCTCCCGATAAAGGAGGCCTCTTCCTTCAACCAGGCCTGGTATTCCTCCGGCGTCTGGATCTGGTAGACCCCTTTCATCCGGTAGTGCCCGAGACCACAGAGCTGCGAGCACGCGATGTCCCACTCGCCGGTCATCGTCGGCGTGAACCAGACCGGCTGGACGATGCCCGGTATCGCGTCCTGCTTGACCCGCATCTGGGGCAAGCCGAAGCTGTGCATCACGTCTTTGCTGGACAAGAACACGATCACTGGCTTCCCGACCGGCAGATTGAGGCGGTTGTTGACGACGAGATCGTCTTTCCCGACGGCTTCCGAGCGATCCAGCCCGAGCGGGTTGTCCGGGCTCACGAGACGGATGTCGGTGCGCCCGAAGACGCCGTCGGCGCCCGGGTAATGCACGTTCCACGCAAACTGCTCAGCGACCACCCGCACGACCGTCGCCTCGTTTTCGGGCGGCGGCGCCGCGTCCACGTTGCGGGTCCAGAACGGGATC
>JAICEG010000096.1 GCA_025924295.1 Vicinamibacteria bacterium | reverse complement strand
TCGACTTCGAGCGAATCGGGCAGCGCCATCGAGAGCAGGGCGGCTCGAGGGCGCGCACCCATCGCCGCAAGGTCGCTCAGGTTGACGGCCAGCACGCGATGTCCGACGGCAGAGGGCGGCACGAACCGTCGATCGAAGTGCACGCCTTCGACCTGCGCGTCCGTCGTCACCACTTCAAGCGCGCCACGTACCGGCTCGATCGCGGCGGCATCATCTCCCGGACCGACCACGACCCAAGGAGGAGTAGTCAGCCGCGCTCTGATGCGAGCGATGAGATCGTGCTCACCGCAATCGGCGACTGTTTGAGGATTCAAAATGGGGGGCGGTGAAGAGCCCCGCTTTGCCGTGTGGGGAGGTCGAATGAACCTGCGAAAGCAGGTGGAGCCGCTGTTGTCGGCCGCGCTTCAGGCTTCCTCGAAACAGAGGCGTGCACAACGCGCGACCTCGCGGCTCTCTTAGGTTGTTACGTTGGCTCAGACGAGCCTCCGAAAACCATCACGAGCAAAGCAGGAGCTCATCGATCTTACTGTGCGTCCCGGGGAGGGTCAAGACAAGGAAGCAGGAGCGTGCAATGAAGCGGATTTTTACGCTGCGCGCCTGGCGGCCACCGGCTTACGCTGCGCGCCTGGCGGCCACCGGCTTACACCGCTCGCTTGGCGGCCACCTGCGCGAGTGCTTCGTCGACGAAGCGTTCGAGCCGCATCGCCCGTTCGTGCAGGTCGCCGCTCGACACCGACTGCTGATCGCGCTGGCGGAAGTATTCGTCGGCGATGTTCAGTGCCACGAGAACCGCCAGGCCGAGCATATCGCTGGTGGGCGCCGCATCTGATGCTGCCCGCATCTTCTGATCGACGTAGGCCGCGAGCTCGGTGATGTAGCGTTCATCGAGCGCACTGCGAATCGGGTAGCGCTGGCCCCCGATCTCGACGGTCACCACACTGCTCATAGTCGAGGTCAGTCGTTCCTAGATCGCTTCGAGCTGCTGGAGCATCTCGGCCACGCGCGATCGGATCAGATCGCGTTCGTCCCTGAGCGCGGTGAGCTCGGTCCCCTCGACCTCGCTCTCGGCCAGCCGCGCACGCAGGCTGTCAATCTCGCGCGCGAGCCGGCTGTTTTCTTCCGTCGCCTTCGCGTGGTCCGCTCGGAGCTGCGTCACGATGCCAACGAGCATCCGTACTTTTTCCTCGAGCCGATCGATCGGGTCGAGATCAGTTCGCGTTGCTACCGCCTGCTTGGCCATCCGGGTACGATCCTCTGAATGTGATTGCTGGTGCGGACAGATGGTGCCACGAATGACTGATGCTGGCAAGGTGGGAACTACACCAGCCAGCGTCCGTCTTCAGCGTTGTGCTGCGCCGTGCTTCGTCTCGAGCGCGGAAAGCACGTCGTCCATAGCACTCTGAACCTCGGCGTCGGTAAGAGTTCTGTCGGCTGCCCTGAACGTCAGGCGAAGCGACAGGCTCACCTTGCCTTCTGGAATGCCTTTGCCGGCGTAGCGATCGAACTCGCGCAGGCTCACGAGCTGCGGCAGGGCGAGCGTCCGTACCGTGTCTCGAACCGCCTGGGCCGGTGTCGTGTCGTCGACCAGAATCGAGATGTCACGATCGATGGCGGGGAAGCGCGGCGGCGCGGTCGCTTTCAGCGCGGTTCGCCTGAACTGGGCCAACGACTCGATGTCGACCTCGCCAACATATCCGGCGACTTCGGCAGGCAGCCCCAGCAGTTCGCCAACATTCGGTGTCAGGCGGCCGACGTGGCCCACACGAACAGTGCTTGCCGCACCGCCGTTCGCACTCTTGCCGCCAGCGATGATCTCAGCCGCCTGTCCGGCAACCAGGTAGGTTGGTGGAGTTGCGAGTGGCTGAAGCCGTGCAGCTGCGTCGAACGTGTCCGCGAGTGTCGAGACGAAGCTCGCGGCATCGAAGAAATCGACGTCGCGTGTCCGTTCGCTCCAGTGCGGCGTCCGGCCGGCACCGGTCCAGATGAAGGCGATCGCCTGTGACTCGCCGTCCTGTCTCGTGAAACGATTGCCGACCTCGAAGAGCTGCACGTCGCGTTGACCGCGCCGGATGTTCCGGCCCGCCGACTCGACCAGCCCCGGGAGCAACGACGGGCGAAGCACGGCGAACGCTTCGGACAGCGGGTTCTTGATCGGCACGATCGCTTCGCTGGCTGCGAACGCTTCGGCAGCGGGGGCGGACGTGAACCCGAACGTCACCGCTTCGGAGAATCCCTGCCCGGTTGCGAGGGCGCGAAGCTGCCTGGTCCGTGCGATTCTGGGATCGAGCGGCGGGGGTGGGACGGTCAACGCCGGAAACGTCGTCGGAATGCGGTCGAACCCGCAATGCCGGGCGACCTCCTCGATGAGATCGACCTCCCTCGTCACGTCGACGCGGCGCGTCGGGACCGTGACGTCCCATCCGGCATCGGCGTCGCGCAGCGCGAAGCCGAGCGCCTCGAGAACTCTTCGAACATCGCCATCGGGAATCGAGACGCCGAGCAGTCCCGTGATGCGTTCGCGGCGAAGCTTCAGCACGTTCGGCTCGACGCGGACCGGGTAGCGGTCCACGACCGTGCCGCGGGCCGTGCCCGCGCCGATCATCTCGAGCAGCGCACACGCGCGCTCCATTGCCGTGACCGGGAGGCGCGGGTCGGTCCCTCGTTCGAAGCGCATGCTCGCTTCGGTCTTCAGCCCGAGTGCCTTGCTCGTGCGGCGCACTGACAGCGCATTGAAGTGTGCGCTTTCGAGCACGATCGTTTTCGTCTCGGCGGTGACCTCGGAGTCGGCACCACCCATGACCCCGGCGACCGCAACGGCATGTTCGGCGTCCGCGATGACAAGCATGTCCGGAGACAGTGTGCGTTGCCTGCCGTCGAGCGTCTTCAATGTCTCGCCCGGCCGCGCCGTCCGCACCCGGATCTGACCGCCGGCAATCGTGGCGTGATCGAAGGCGTGCATTGGCTGGCCCAGTTCGAGCAGCACGTAGTTGGTGATGTCGACGAGGTTGCTGGTCGGTCGCACGCCGGCGGCGCGCAGGCGCGACTGCATCCACTCGGGGGAGGGGCCTATCGTCACCTCCGCGACGGCACCGGCATAACGCGGGCACAGTTCGGGACTCTCAATGACGATCTCGATGTCGCCCCGTTCGACCGTCTTGAGCGATGCGAGATGCAGTGCAGGCCCGTTCTCTCCCGCAGCGTTGGCGCGCCGGATCGACGTCGAGACTGCCGGGCGACGCACCTGCAGGCCGAAGGCGGTTGCCACTTCGCGGGCCATCCCGCTCACCGACATGCAGTCGGGTCGATTGCCAGTGACCTCGAAGTCAATTACCGCATCGCCGTCTGCGAGGTGCTCGATTCCTTCGACAGCAAAGCCACGGACCGACATCGTGGCGGCGATCTCTTCGGGCCGGCCGGGTACGTCGACGAAGTCGCGGAGCCAGGAGAGGAGGACCTTCATGAGAACTGCTCGAGGAACCGCACGTCGTTCTCGTAGAACAGCCGGATGTCCTCGACACCGTACTTGAGCATCGCCAGGCGCTCGATCCCGATTCCGAAGGCGAACCCGGTCACGGCGTCCGGGTCGTAGCCCACCGCCTCGAACACCGCGGGATGAACCATGCCGCTGCCCAGGATCTCGAGCCAGCCGGTCTGCTTGCAGATGGCGCACCCGGCACCCGCGCACTTGTGGCAGCTCATGTCCACCTCGGCGCTCGGCTCGGTGTAAGGGAAGAAGCTGGGTCGCAGGCGAATCTTCACGTCGCCGAACAGCGCCGTGAGCATCGCCTTGAACGTGCCCTTGAGATTGGCCATCGTCACGCCCTCGCCGACGACGAGCCCTTCGAACTGCTGGAACATCGGCGTGTGCGTGAGATCCAGGTTGTCGCGACGGTAGACTCGCCCGGGCACAATGATGCGGACCGGCGGCGGGAAGGTCTTCATGTAGCGGATCTGCATCGCCGAGGTGTGTGTTCTCAGCAACGTCGCTGCGCGGACCTGTGCGTCGGGAACCGATCCCCTATGTGCTCCCCAGGTTCCGCCGACGATCGGGCTCCCGAGATAGAGCGTGTCCTGCATGTCGCGTGCAGGATGATCGGGCGGCATGTTGAGCGCCTCGAAGTTGTGGAAGTCGTCTTCGACTTCCGGCCCTTCGAGGATCTCGTAGCCCATGTGCGTGAAGATGTCCTCGACTTGTTGCCGGACCAGCATCAGCGGATGGACGTGGCCCACGGCTCGCGTCCGCGGCGGCAGCGTCACGTCGACGGCGTCCGCCGGCGGGCGCGCGGCGGCCAGCGCCTGGCGACGCTCGTCGACCGACGTTTCGATTTCCTGCTTGAGGGCATTGACCAGCGCGCCGAACTCGCGACGCGCGTCGGGTGGCAGCGTGCCGAGCGTCTTCATCAGCCCGGTGACGCTCCCGGACTTGCGGCTCAGGAATTCGTCAGCGAGCGTCTTGACGGCAGCGTCGGTCGACGCCGCTGCAATGCGCGCGCGGAAGTCCTCGCGGAGTGCGTCAATGGTAGACCGATCGGAAGCGGTTTCAGACATGGTCAACGCTCAAGGCCCAGTGGCAATGCCCAAGCTCAATCGCGAGCTTGAGCATTGAGACTTGAGCATTGTGCATTGACTAGGCGGCGGGAAGCGCGGCTTTCGCCTGCGAGGCGACCTTGGCAAATGCGGCCGGCTGCGCAACGGCCATGTCGGCGAGCATCTTGCGATCGAGTTCGTTGCCGGCGGCCTTGAGGCCGCGAATCAGCTGCGAATAGGTGAGCCCGTGTTCACGCGCTGCCGCGTTGATGCGAACGACCCACAGCCGGCGATACTCCCGCTTCTTGTTCTTCCGGCCGACGTAGGCGTACTTGAGCGCTGTATCGACCGACTCTTTGGCCTGGCGATAGAGCTTGCTCTTCGTCTGGAAGAATCCTTTTGCTCGTGTAAGCAGCTTCTTCCGCTTCGCGCGCCGGACTGTTCCTCTTTTTACTCGTGGCATTGTCTACTCGTCCTGTGAATCAGAAACCCGATCCCTTGTAGGGCAACATCCTGTGCAACTTGGGGGCGTCGCCCGGCGACACCTCCTGCGTCCCGCGCATGTGGCGCTTGGACTTCGTGGTCTTGCTGGTCAGGATGTGACGCTTGAACGCGCTGGCCCTGACGATCTTGCCGGTCCCGGTCTTCTTGAAGCGCTTGGCGGCGCCGCGATGTGTCTTCAGCTTTGGCATCTCAATCCCTTTTACGATTCTTCACCCGCAGCGGCAGCATCACCATCCGCCTTTGCCGCTCGCGGCGCGCTCTTGCGACTGGCGCGCTGGCTCAGGATGACGTGCATCTGGTTGCCTTCCTGTCGCGGGGACGTTTCGGCCAACGCGACTTCCGACAGTTCTCCCAGCAGCCGCTCGAGAATGCGCCGTCCGATCTCGGGATGCGCCATCTCGCGACCACGGAAGAAGATCGTCGCCTTGACCTTGTCACCTTCGCTCAAGAAGCGCTCGATGTGCTTCTTCTTGAACTGGTAGTCGTGCTCATCGACCTTCGGCCGGAACTTGATCTCCTTGACCTCGATCACCTTCTGGTGCTTCTTGGCCTCGCGAGATCGTTTCTGCTCCTGGTATTGGTACTTCCCGAAGTCCATGATCCGGCACACCGGCGGCACTGCGGTCGGAGAGATCTCGACGAGGTCGAGCCCCTTCTGACGCGCAATGATCAGCGCCTGCGGCGGCGGCATGATTCCGAGCTGTTGACCGGTTTCGTCGATCACCCGGACTTCACGAACCCGGATGCGCTCGTTGGTGCGAACGCGGTCATCACGTCTGGGCGAGCGATCGAATGCGATAACGTCCTCCTCGGGCTACAGACTCGTGGCCGGTTCTGGTTGCTCGTGCCGGCTCTTACGTCGAACTTCCTCGAGCGCGTCGGCGATGAATGCATCGACCGGCCGCGCGCCGAGATCTCCCCCAGACCGACTGCGTACGGCGATGGTCCCTTCAGCAGACTCCCGATCGCCGGCGACCAGCATATACGGCACCTTCTGGAGTTGGGCCTCCCGGATTTTATAATTAATCTTCTCCTGGCGATCGTCCAACTCGACCCGCAGCCCAGCGGCGGCCAACCGATTCTGCACACCCGCGGCGTAGTCCCGGTGCCGGTCGGAGATCGGTAAAACTACCGCCTGGACAGGTGCCAGCCACAGCGGCCACGCCCCGGCAAAGTGCTCAATCAGGAGCGCGATAAACCGTTCGAAACTGCCGAAAATCGCCCGGTGAATGACGACCGGCCGGTGTTCCCTGTTGTCGGCTCCGACATACTTGAGGTCGAAGTTCTCCGGCTGCGCGTAATCGAGCTGAATCGTGGCGCACTGCCACTTGCGGCCGATGGCGTCGGTGACGTCGAAATCGATCTTCGGCCCGTAGAACGCGCCGTCGCCTTCGTTGATCGTGAAGGGAACCCCGGCGGCGTCCAGCGCACGTTTCAGCTCCGACTCGGCGTGATTCCACGTCTCGACCGTCCCCATGAATTCAGGCGGCCGCGTCGACAGCTTCATCTGCGGCGTCATGCCGAAGTCCCCGTAGACCCGCTGAACCAGGCGAAGCAACCGCTCCACCTCGTCGCCGATCTGCGACTCCATGACGAAGCAGTGCCCATCGTCCTGGCTGAACTGCCGGACGCGCGTGAGTCCCGAGAGAACGCCCGATGCCTCGTTGCGGTGCAGCGGCGTCTGTTCGTGGAAGCGGATCGGCAGATCCTTGTAGCTGCGGACTTCGCTCGCGTACATCAGGAAGTGGCCGGGGCAGTTCATGGCCTTGAGGCCCATCTGCTCACCTTCGCTCTCGACCAGGAACATGTTCTGCCGGTAGTGCCGCCAGTGGCCGGACGTCTCCCACAACGCCTTGTTGAATACGATGGGCGCCTTCACTTCCGTGTAGCCGGCCGGAATGAGGACCTCACGCATGTAGTTGGCGAGCGTGTTGTACAGGATGGTGCCCTTGGGCAGCCAGAACGTCGCGCCTGGCGCCCACTGGTGGAACATGAAGAGCTTCTGATCGCGACCGAGCTTCCGGTGGTCGCGCTTCTTGGCTTCTTCGATGCGCGTGAGGTGTTCCTTGAGCTCCTTGTCGGAGAGAAACGCCGTGCCGTACACACGCTGCATCGGCTGGTTGCGCGCGTCACCCTTCCAGTACGCGTTCGACGTGCTGAGCAGCTTGAACGCCTTCAGCTTTCCCGTCGAGGGCACGTGCGGCCCCACGCAGAAGTCGACGAACGTCTCCTTGTCCTTGATCGTGTAACAGGAGACCTCGCTCTGGCCTTCGGTCTTCTCCTCGATCAACTGGACCTTGAGCGGCTCACCGCGCTCGTGAAAGAAACGCTTGGCCTCGTCGCGCGGCCACATCTGGCGTTCGAAGACCAGGTCCTGGTCCGCCATCTCGCGCATCTTGTTCTCGATCGCCTCGAGATCTTCCGGCACGAACGGGCGCGGGACGACGAAGTCGTAGAAGAACCCTTCGTCGGTCGGAGGGCCGATGCCGCACTGCACGCCCGGGAACATGTTGGTCACCGCGGCCGCCAGCAGGTGGGCCGTGCTGTGACGATAGAGCGGGAGCGCGTCCGCGACGTTTCTCGACGTGATGATCTGCAGCGGCGCGTCGGCGGTCAGTGGATAGGAGAGATCAACGAGCTTGTCTCCGACCTTGCCGGCGAGTGCCGCCTTGGCCAGGCCGGGGGAGATCAACGCTGCGACGTCGGCAACCGTGGTACTCGAAGGCACACTGCGGCTGGAACCGTCAGGAAGCGTCAACGTGATCTCGCTCATTAGTGCTCAGGAGGGAATTTCACCAGTTGCGGCGGCCCTTCGACTCGCCGCGCAATTGTGCGGCTCGCTCAGGGCATTCGACTCGCCGTCTTCACGGCCCGCCATGAGCGAGACGGCGAAGCCGGCGAGTCGAATGGTAGGCGCGGGTGGACTCGAACCACTGACCTCCTCCGTGTCAGGGAGGCGCTCTAGCCAACTGAGCTACGCGCCTGTCCGTCGCAAAAACAGGCGAAAACCCGAACCTTCAGTATAACGCAGTGAAGCTCGGTTTGTTAGGCGGCTTTCTTTTCCGCCAGGCGAGCGAGTGCGGCGTCGAGTGTCTCGTCCTTCGCGGGTGGCGCAGCGCCGAACTCCACATCCGGCTGGCGCACCTGGACGTCCGGGGTCAGGCCGCGTTCGTGAATGCCGGCGTTGGCCGGGGTCAGATATCGCATCGAGGAGAGCAGCAGTCCGCTGCCGTCCGGCAGTTTGACGAGTTGCTGCCGTGCGGCACGGCCCAGCGTGCGCTCGCCGATCATTTCGGCGCGGCCGTTGCCATTCAGCGCCGCCGCAAAGATCTCGGCAGCTGCCGCCGTTCCCTGATCGACCAGCAGGACGACCGGGGCACTGACCGAGCCGTCGGTCGGATTGGCCGTCACTGTTTCGCGCTGTGCCTTGGTCTGACGGATTGCGAGCGTTCCGCTCGGCACGAAGAGTCGTGCGGCGGCGATGCCGTTGTCGTAGTCACCGGCGGCCGTGCCGCGCAGGTCGAGGACGAATCCGGTCGCGCCTGTCTTGGTGAGCGAGGCGACCGCCTGCGTCAGCCGCGCCGGCGCTTCTTTCGTGAACTCGGGGATGCGCACGTAGCCGGTCGACGCGTTGGCCATCCGGGTCGTGATGTCCGAGGACGCCGGCTGCTCGCGAACGAGTGCTACTTCGTGCGGATCGGTTGCGTTGTTGCGAATCACGAGCAGCGTTGTCTTCGAACCGACCGGACCGCGCAGCAGGCGCATCCCTTCGTAGCCCGACATCTCACGAGTCGCGCGGCCGTCGATGGCGCGGATGTAATCACCGGTTCGCAGCCCCGCCTTTGCCGCAGGGGAGCCGTCACGCGCGGACACCACACGGAGGTAATACTGTCGTGTCAATTCCAGCCCGACGTCCGCCGGACCGGCGCTCGAATTCTGTTCGACGGCCCTGACGAGATCTGGTGTCAGGTACGCGCTGTCCGGATCGAGCGCGTCGGAGAGTCCACGCATCGCGCCACGCATGGCCTGCTGGATGTTCACTTCCTCGACGTAGTTGTTCACCACGTGCGACACGACATCGTCGAAGACACGCAGGTGCTGGTACGTGTCGTCACGTCCGCGGGCCTGGCCGAGGTAGCCGCCGACGACCGCAAACGCGATGAGAGGCGTGGAGACGGCCAGTATCCAGAGGCGAGTGCGTGAGGTCATGACTCGGGACCGCCCTTTACGTAGTGTCCGGCTTCCCTGGCACCGACGCGCAGCGCGCGAAGGGGTCAGCCGGACCGTCAATAGTGCCTACCGTGGCTTGAGCCATTGTACGGGATTCACCGAACGACCGTCGATGCGCATTTCAAAGTAGAGAGCCGGCGGCCCTGCCGGGGCCAGGCCGACCCTGCCCACCTCTGCACCAGTTTCGACCGCGCTACCCTGGTCGAGGGCGGTCGAACCCAGGTACCCATACAAGGAGTAGCCGTTGCTGCCGTGGTCGAGGATGACCAGCGTGCCGAACCCTGTAAAAGGCCCCGCGTAACCCACCGTGCCGCCGTGAATGGCCCGCACCGGCGCGTCCTCCTCGGCGGCGATCTCGATCCCGTTTCTCAGCGCCGTTCCACCGATCCGGGCCGAAGGCTGGCCGAAAGCGCCGACGATGCGCCCATGAACAGGCCATTCGAGCGCCCCCTGAAACGGGCGCAGCGGTACCGCGACCGCCTCTGACGAAGGGTTGTCCGTCGCGAGGGTGGTGACCTGTTGTTGCAACCTGGTGTATGCGACCTGCAGTTCCCCGACGTACTGCGCGGTCAGGTCGCGCCGTGAATCGACCTGCCTGATGAGTTCGGCGGCGGAGGCCACGGCGGCATCCGACGCGGCCTTCGCGCGCCGCGCATCCGAGGTCCGGCCCTGCAGATCCTTCGCCTTCTCCTCGAAGGTCGTCCGTTCCTGCCGCATGGCCTCGATCGTGCGTCGATGTTCGTCGATCCGCCGTTCGTTGATGGCCGTGAGTGCGCCCACGGCGCGGGTCGCGCGTGAGAACTCGCGAAGGTCGCGCGCGTTGAAGAGAAACTGGACGTAGCCACTGCGGCCGCGCTTGTAGATATCCACCAGCTGCGTCTTCATGTCGGGCAGCTGGTTGATGCGTTCCAGCTCGAGATCGCCCAGGCGCGTGGTCGTGTCGTGAAGCGCGCGTTCGGCTTCGGCCAATGCGCCTTCAGCCTGCTTGAGCTGATCGGCCTTGATCTGGCGATCGATCTCACGCTGGCGAAGATCGCCGACGATCGTGCGGGATTCACCGGCTAGACGATCCGCCTCTCGCTGCAGCGCGGCGATTCGATCCGAGATACGCTGCGCGTCCCCGCTTTCCTGTGCGCGGGTGGCCAGGGGCGCAAGGACGGTCGCGAGCAGAAACAGCGGTGCGAGAGTGCGCAGTGGCATTCGTGCTGGGGAGCGGTGCGAGAATTATACAGAGTGGGTCGAATAGCTGGACTGGATGTGGGTGAACGGCGGATCGGTGTCGCCATCAGCGACGCGACCGGGACTCTGGCGCGCCCGATCGGTGTGGTGCGCACCTCGGGCCTGGATGGGGACGCACTCGACCGCGCGGCCGCCGAGATTGCGCGCCTCGCTGACGAGGAGGATGGCTTGATCGCTCTGGTCGTTGGACTGCCGCGCCGGCTCGATGGATCCGCCAACGACATGACACCTCGTGTCGAAGCGTTCGCACAGACCCTTGGGCGCCGCACCTCGCTGCCAATCGTTCTCCAGGACGAGCGCCTGACGAGTATCGAGGCGGAGAGCCGCCTGGCGACTCGTGAAAAGAACTGGCGGGTACGCAAAGCCCGTCTCGACGCGGCCGCGGCCGCGATCATCCTGCAGGACTATCTCGACAGCCGGCCCCAGCCTGCGATGGCTGAGGGACGGCATGAAACGTAAGCGGTCGCTCGTGAAGCGAATTCTCCTCGGACTGCTCATCGTCGTCGTGCTCGTGGCGGGCGCCGCCGCGGGGTTCGGCATGTACGCGCTCAACCGCATACGGGAGCCCTACAAGGGATTCTCGGAGCCAGAGCGATTCGTCGACATCCCCGCAGGGAGCGGGGCCGCCGAGATACGGCGGCGACTGATCGATGCGGGTGTGGTCTCCGATGAATGGGCGTTTCGAGCGGCTCTTCAGTGGACCGGGCAGGCACGCGCCCTCAAGGCCGGCGAGTATCGATTCGATCGTCCGATGAGCGTCGTGGAAGTGATCGACAAGATCGCGCGCGGCGACGTCTACACACACCCGATCACGTTCCCGGAGGGGCTCACCATCCGCGAGATGGCCGCGATCTACGAGCAGAGCGGTTTCGGGACCGCCGCCGAGTTCAACGAGGCGGCGCGCAACGCATCGCTCATCAACGATCTGGATCCCGCCGCCAGGGATCTCGAGGGGTATCTCTTTCCGGAAACGTATACACTGCCCCGCGGGACTCCGGTCGCGACGCTCGTCGCGCAGATGGTCGACAGGTTCCGCGCCACCTACATGGAGCTGGAAGGGAAGGGCAGCAACGGGCTGAACCTGTCCCTTCGCCAGCTCGTCACGCTCGCGTCACTAGTCGAAAAGGAAACGGGAAAGGCGGAGGAGCGGCCGGTGGTCGCCGCCGTCTACCGGAACCGGCTCACGCGCAACATGCTGATGCAGGCGGATCCGACCGTCGTGTATGCGCTCGTCAAGGCCGGGACCTACGACGGCAACATCAGGCGCGCGGATCTGGCAATCGACTCGCCCTACAACACCTATAAGTATCCCGGCCTTCCACCCGGGCCGATCGCTTCACCCGGGCGGGCAGCGATTGAAGCGTCGCTCGCGCCCGCGGATGTTCCGTACCTCTACTTCGTCAGCCGCAACGACGGGTCGCATGTGTTTGCCGAGACGTTGGCGCAACACAACGCCAATGTGCAGGAGCATCAGGTCCAGTACTTCCGCCGGCAGCGTCTCGAGCGCCAACGGCAGCGCACGAACGGAACTCAATAGCGGTTGGCGCCTCCGTCTCCCGTCGGGGGTCACACGCGCGAGAGTGTCGCCATCTGATCGACTCGTGATGCGCGACGTGCAGGCAGTAAGCCGCGACCAGTGCCACGAGCACGAGCACGCCGATCGCTACCTCCAAAGACCGCGCCACAGGCCGGAGGAGTTGGGATTCGAGAGCATGACCAGACCGTCGGGATCCTCGACTGCCCGCAACGGCGCGTGAAGCACGTTGTTCCACAGGCTGAAGATCGCCGTGTTGGCCCCGATGCCGAGCGCCAGCGAGAGGACGGCGACCGCGGCGAAACCCGGCGTCGTCCGCATCGCGCGGAAGGCATGACGAATGTCCTGGCTGATCACTGTTGGGTCCTCCGAGTCAGCCGAGGCGACTGTCAAGCCACATGCCAGCCGGTTGGTTGGAGGCCCGGCGGAAATATCGGGTCTCTGAACGTCGGGTGTGAGCTGAAGTGTTCGGCGCCGGGACGGTCGCGTTCGGGGGCGGTCAGACCCTGTCAGCGGACGACGTCCAGCTTGATCGTCGTGTCCTTGAGGGTGACGGCCAGATCGCTCACGTTGATGCGGATCGAAATCGGGATGTCCAGCGACGCGACCACTGCCCCGGTGTCCTGGTGTTTCAGATCGAGCTTGACGCCGTGGCCGGTGAGGTCGACCCCGCCTTGCGCGATGCGCGCGTGCACCTCGCCGAGGATCTCGGGACGATAGCGCTGACACACTTCCTGGATGAGCGAGGTCACGAAGTCGCGAACGTTGACCGACTGTTCCTTGATGATCTCCTGGACCAGGGCGTTGGCGAACGCGGACACCCGCGGACCGTACACGGTCAGGACTTTGTCATTGATCCCTTTGGCGAGCTCGTCGATTCGTGGAGCGGCGACACTGGTGACGTCCTTGCCGACCGCATCGATGAACGTCTTCACATCGGACATGTGCGGATGCCTCCGATCGTTGTGGTGACGTTGAACCTGGTAGCAGCCGTCAACGAATCGGCGGCAGAGGAATGACCACGTCGCTGACGCGGACCTGTGCGTCGACCGGGATGTCCACGTTGAGCAGGTCTTTCCCTTTTCGCTGATCCCGAAGTGTCGACAACAAGCGGCCCTTGACTGCCAGGCCACCGTCGACGAGCGAGATCGTCAGCGTGCCGTTCAGTTTCACGGTGTTGCGTTCAACGAGGTTCTCAACCAGGTCATCGACGATCGACATTTGTCCGCCTCCGCAGCACGTATAATCTCACCCATTCACGCATGCACGTAAGGGCGATCTTCATCGCGTGCGTTCTTGCTTGTGCCTGCCTGATGCCGGGTGGCGCGCAGGGGCCTGGCGCGATCCTTGGCACTACCCTGTATGAAGGCGCGCGCCTGATCACCGGGGATGGTGACGCGGCAATCGAGAACGCCGCGTTTCTGGTCGAGAACGCCCGGTTCACTCGCGTCGGGCGTCGAGGCGACGTTACTGCTCCGCCCGGTGCGGCGCGGGTCGATTTGACGGGCAAGACAGTCATTCCCGCGCTCGTCGATGGTCACTCGCACATCGGCTACATGAAGAACCTGACGAGTGGAGCGGCCAACTACACGCGCGAGAACATCCTCGACCACATGCGCCGGTTCGCCTA
>JAICEG010000095.1 GCA_025924295.1 Vicinamibacteria bacterium | reverse complement strand
GAGGATGCAGAATGCCCGCTTCATGACCTGCCTCTTACCGACGAGAATACAGGTCGAAATGATACCAACGTCCTTGACGTCCGACCGCGGTTTTTCAGCAATCGTTCTCATCCGCGAGGTTCGATGCGACGAGGCTCTTGGCTTATATTCAGGCGCAGCCTAGCGCGCGTTTTACTTCGGAATCGCGCGCGAGGCACTGAGGTCACGAGAGAAGTCCAATGACTCGTTCCGGATTGACGCTGTGGTTCACCGGCCTGCCAGGCGCAGGCAAGTCGACGCTGGCACGACGTGTCGCGGAGACGCTCGTCGGTCGCGGGCTACGCGTCGAGTTGCTCGATGGCGACGAATTTCGCGCCAGCCTGAGCAGCGATCTTGGTTTCTCGAAAGAGGATCGTGACATCAACGTCCGTCGAATCGGCTTCGTCGCTCGGCTCCTCTCCCGCAATGGCATTGTGGCCATCGTCGCGGCGATTTCGCCGTATCGAGCCATTCGCGACGAGGTCCGTCGCCAGCACGAAGCGCCGTTCGTCGAGATCTTCGTCGATTGCTCGCTCGATGAATTGATTCGGCGCGATACGAAGGGGCTCTACGCACGGGCCCTCCGTGGTGAGATCGATCACTCACTGGAGTTTCAGATCCGTACGAGGCGCCGTTGGCACCTGACTTGACGGTTCACAGCGATCGCGAACCGGTGGAGGCCTCAGTCGGGCAGGTTATCCAGTCGCTCGAGAGGAACTGGCTGCCGCAGCGGCAAGACGCCGCCGAGCAGGTTTGATCTGCACTCGCACCTTGACCTTCGTGCCGTTCTCGAGCGTGAAGACCAGGCCGAGCGCGAGCAGCAGCGCAGTCCGAGGAGTTCATCCTGCGCTTCCTGCGCGATCACGAGGCCATGATATCGTTCGGTCGGCATCATGACGGCCTCGCCGGTGATCCAGCCGTGCGACGCGAGTAGCCGGTCGCTGCGATGGGTGAGGGTGCCGTGAGTCGATTCCTGCCAACGCGTCATCGCTGGCGAGTCCTCGAAGCGATGACGGCGCTCGCAAGCGTGACCCTGCTCTTGCGAATCCTGCCGTTCCGCACCGTCATGAGACTGGCTGCCTCCAGCGCCTGGCCTGCAGATGACGAACCGGCTCCCGGTCGAACCACCCATCCCCTGGCTACGTCGGTCGGCGCCGCGGTGAACCGTGCGGCGGCACGACTGCCGTGGCACTCCAGTTGCCTGCGCCGTGCACTTGCGGGCCGGTTCATGCTGCTGCGCCGCGGTTTTCCCTCGAGCGTCGTCTTCGGAGTGGCGAAGAGGGCCGGCCAGATCCATGCCCACGCCTGGCTCGTCGCTGGCGGCGGAATCGTGTGCGGCGGACGGGACCGCGCCGGCTTCACGCCTATCGCCGTGCTTCGAGAACAGAAACCGACCGACGCGTGAGTTGTACATCCCGATCACGACGAACGAGCGGACGCGGTTCGTCGTCGATGGCGAGATGCTGCCGATGCGGCCCGGCGACTGCTGGTACGCCAACTTCGGCCTGACCCACAGCGCTCGTAACGATGGGGCAACCGAAGAGGGATTGCCCGAGCGGTTCCTGCGCGTTGCAGATTTGCTGGCGCTGTCACTCGACGCCGGCGACCTTCAGCGCATTCACGAACGTTGTGCCTACAGCACGTCGAGAAGTCGCCGGCACCCAACTCGTCCGTGACGACAAGCATGAGCATCAAGGGCGACAACGAAAATGTCTGATCTCAACCGCCGTTTCGCGAGAGTAGTGTAGGAGGATACGCGCCATCAACGATCCCCGGAGTTTGACAATGCCAGTTCTCGAGAATCGGCCACTGCTGTTGTTGCTACTCGCATGTACCGCGATAGGAGGTTGCCGGTCGGCGGCAGAGACCGCAGCACCGCCCCCACCGCCTGCTGTCGTCGTGGCAACGCCGATGGTGGTCCGCATGACAGAGTGGGACGAGTACACCGGCCGCTTCGAGCCCACCGATCGCGTGGATGTCCGGGCGCGGGTAGACGGGTACGTAAGTTCCGTCCATTTCCGCGACGGCGCGATCGTCAGGACCGGTGACCTGCTGTTCGTGATCGATCCGCGGCCGTACGAAGCCATTCTCGAAGGCGCGCGCGCCGACGTGGCGCGAGCGGAAACACGAGTCGAGCTCGCAACGACCGACTTCATTCGCGGCGAAGAGATCTTCGCCATCAAGGGCATCAGCCAGGAAGAATTCGATCAGCGAACGCAGGCCAAGAAAGAGGCTGAGGCAGCGCTGGTCGTCGCCAGAGCGGCCGAACGCGCCGCCGGGTTGAACGTGGAGTTCACCAGCGTGCGAGCCCCGATGGGCGGCCGTATCTCGGAAAACTATGTCAGCGTCGGCAACCTCGTGTCGGGCGGCCAGGCGGGATCGACGTTGTTGACCACGATCGTAGCGATCGATCCCATTCAGTTCGTGTTCGACGCGAGCGAAGCAGACTACCTGCGATACAGCCGCTTGAACGCCAAGGGGGAACGGCGCAGCTCGCGCGATGCGGCCAACCCGGTTCGCATCCGGCTGCTCGATGAGTCCTCTTTTACGCACGTCGGCACGATGGACTTCGTGGACAACCGCCTGGATCCGACAACCGGCACGATCCGCGGACGCGCGCTCGTACCCAACAAGGACGGGTTCCTGACTCCCGGGCAGTTTGGCCGGCTGCAACTGCTCGGGTCCGGCGAATTCGATGCGCTGCTCGTGCCCGACAGCGCCATCCTGAGCGACCAGTCGCGTCGATTCGTGTGGACGGTCGGTAACGACGACGTGCCGGAGCAGCGCGTCATCGAACCCGGCGGCCTCGAGCGCGGTCTGCGGATCGTCCGCGCCGGTCTTCAACGCGGCGATCGCGTCGTGATCAACGGCATGCAGCGTGTGCGGCCCGGAGCGAAGGTCACGCCCACGGCCGGCGGGATCGAGCCGCCTGCCGGAAGCTAGGGTCTGCCATGGGGTTCTCGAAACTGTTCATCGACCGGCCGATCCTCGCGTGCGTGGTCTCGGTGATGATCATGCTGGTCGGGGCCGTCGCGTACTTCGCGCTGCCCATCTCCCAATACCCGGAGGTGGCTCCACCGAGCATCTCGGTCACGACCGCCTATCCCGGAGCCAATGCCGAGACCGCCGCTGCAACCGTTGCAGCGCCGCTCGAGCAGGAGATCAACGGTGTAGAGGGGATGCTGTATCTCTCCTCTCAATCGACCTCCGACGGCCGCACCACGATCACGGTGACGTTCGCGCTCGGAACCGACCTCGACCAGGCGCAAGTCCTGGTACAGAACCGCGTGAACATCGCACTGCCGCGACTGCCCGAAGAAGTTCGCCGCCTCGGGGTCGTCACCAACAAGAACACGCCCGACATCCTGCTGGTCGTGCACATCTACTCTCCGGATGGATCGCGCGACCAGCTGTATCTCTCCAACTACACACTGCTGAACGTCCGCGACCGGATGGCCAGACTCGATGGGGTGGGCGACCTCCGGCTGTTCGGAGCGCGCGAATACTCGATGCGCATCTGGCTCGATCCGAATCGGATCTCGTCGCTTGGGTTGACGGCGGGCGAGGTGGTTCAGGCACTTCGAAGTCAGAACGTGCAGGTCGCTGGTGGTGTCCTCGATCGCCAGCCCACGAGCGCGCAGGGCGACTACGAAATCGGCGTGCAACTGCTTGGACGTCTGACGGATCCTGACCAGTTTGGCGACGTGCTGCTCAAGACCAACGCGGAGGGGAAACTCGTTCGCGTCCGCGACATCGGCCGCATCGAGTTGGGCGCCGTGGACTACTCGACCAACGCGTACCTCGACGACAAGCCGGCAGTCGCCATCCCGATATTCCAGCGTCCGGGTTCCAACGCACTCGAAACGGCACGACGGGTCCAGGAACTGATGGCCAGCCTGCGCTCACAGTTCCCGTCGGGACTGGACTACGACATCGTCTACAACCCCTCGGAGTTCATCGCGGAGTCGGTCAGGGAAGTTCAGAACACCATTTTCGAGGCGGCCATCCTCGTCGTCGTGGTCGTGGTCCTCTTCCTTCAATCATGGCGGGCATCGCTCATCCCGTTGATGGCGATTCCCGTCTCGCTCATCGGCACGTTTGCGGTTCTTCAGGCGTTTGGCTTTTCGCTGAATACGTTGTCGCTGTTCGGCCTGGTACTCGCCATCGGCATCGTCGTCGACGATGCGATCGTGGTGGTGGAAGACGCGGAGCGCAATATCGAGGAAGGGATGGCGCCGCGGGACGCCGCGCACCGCACCATGGAAGAAGTAGGCGGCGCGCTGGTGGCGATCGCGCTCGTCCTGTCGGCAGTGTTTGTGCCGACGGCGTTCATTGCCGGCATCTCCGGACAGTTCTACCGCCAGTTTGCGCTGACGATTGCCTCGGCCACCCTCATCTCGTGCCTGGTGTCGCTCACGTTATCGCCGGCGCTGGCGGCGCTGTTGCTGCGGCCCCGCACCACGGCGCCGCCGTCCCGGATTGGACGCGTCTTCGCGGCGTTCTTCTCGAGATTCAACGTTGGCTTCGATCGCGTTTCGGAGTGGTATGGCAAAGGGGTTGCCCGCGTCGTTCGCGTATCGGGGCTGGTGCTGGCGGTGTACGGCGGCCTCATTCTGCTGACGGGCGTCCAGTTCTGGCGCGCGCCCGGTGGCTTCATCCCGGCACAAGACGTCGGTTACTTCATCACCATCGTGCAACTGCCTCCCGGTTCGTCGCTCGCCCGCACCGACGCCGTGGTCAAGCGTGTGATCAAGGACTTGCGGGCCATACCTGGAGTCGAGCACACCGCCAGCTTCGCGGGGTTCGACGCCGCGACCTCCACGAATGCCAGCAACGCGGCGGCGGTGTTCTTCACCACAACGCCCTTCGCGGAACGCGCGGCGCTCGGCGTGGACGGAGCGGCCGTGCTGCAAACGGCTCGAGCGCGCATGGCGGCGATCGCCGAGGCCAGCATCTTCGTGATCAGGCCTCCATCGGTACGCGGAGTCAGCACGACTGGTGGCTTCAAGTTCATCGTGCAGGATCAAGGGGCCGTCGGGCTGACCGCGCTGCGCGACGCCTCAGGAGCGATTATGGCTGCGGCGGCGCAGCAGCCCGGGTTGGTTGGCGTGTTCTCGCAGTTCGAGGTCTCGACCCCGCAACTCTACGTCGATATCGACCGTGACCGCGCACAAGCGCTCGCCGTGCCGCCTTCGCGGGTGTTCGAGGCCCTCGAGGTCTTTCTCGGCTCGTCGTTCGTGAACGACTTCAACTATCTCGGGCGCACCTATCGCGTGACCGCGCAAGCCGACTCGCAGTTCCGGCGGACAGCAAGGAACATCTCCGAGTTGCGCACACGCAGCGACGCCGGAGGGATGGTCCCGCTCGGATCGGTAGCGACGTTTCGAGACGTGAGCGGGCCGACTCGAGTCACACGCTACAACCTGTTTCCGGCCGTCGAAGTGCTCGGCGATGTCACGCCTGGCACGTCCTTCGGTCAGGGGATGACCGCGATGGAATCACTCGCCGGCCGCGTCCTGCCCGAGGGATTCTCGTACGAGTGGACAGAGCTCGCATTCCAGCAGCAGCAGGCGGGCAATACCGCGGCCTATGTGTTCCTGTTTGCCGTGGTCGTGGTCTTCCTCGTGCTCGCGGGACAGTACGAAAGCGTGACCTTGCCGCTCGCGGTCGTCCTGATCGTGCCGATGTGCCTGCTTGCCGCGATCACTGGCGTCCTCCTGCGCGGCCAGGACAACAACATCCTCACGCAAATCGGTTTCGTCGTGCTGGTAGGGCTCGCCTGTAAGAACGCGATCCTGATCGTCGAGTTCGCGAAGCAGGCCGAGGATCGACTCGGCATGGATCGATTCGCGGCCGCGGCGCACGCCGCGCGGCTGCGGTTACGCCCGATCCTCATGACCTCGTTCGCATTCATCCTGGGTGTCGTGCCGCTGGTGATTGCTTCGGGCGCCGGCGCGGAAGCGCGCCAGGCCCTTGGCACCGCCGTGTTTGCAGGAATGCTTGGCGTCACCTTCTTCGGGTTGTTGTTCACCCCGGCCTTCTACGTCGTCTGCCGCCGACTGGCGCTCGGCCGCCCGCGGTCGACGACGCGGCAGGCAGCAGAAGATGACGGGAACACGATGACACCGGCGGTCGCATCACCGGGGGGAGAGATCCAGCAATGAAACTCGCCGTGCACATTGCCATCGGCCTGGCGGCGGTGACCGCCGCTGCCTGCAGCGTGAGGGGTACCGACATCGAGCCAATGCCGCTGACGGCGCCGGCAGCCTTCGACGGCAGCGCCGATCCGGCGCTCGCCTCCGACCAGCCCGTGGATGCGTGGTGGACGACCTTCAGTGACTCGCGTATGACGGCGCTGGTCGAGGAGGCGTTGCAACGCAGCCCGGATGTGAGACAGGCCACTGCACTGGTGCGCCTCGCACGGGCACGATTCCGTGAAGAACAGGGCTCGAATTGGCCCCTCGGTGGAGCGAGCGCAGCCTACGATCACCGCCGCTCGCAAGCCGTCGCTGGCGGCGTGGCCGATGCCGACCTCTTCGATGCCGGCATCGATGCCAGCTGGGAAGTCGACGTGTTCGGCGCACGGCGCGCGGCCATCACAGCCGCCAGTGAAGAGTTCGCTCGCGAGCGGGCACTCCGGCGCCTCACCCTGGTTTCTGTCGCTGCTGAAGTCGTGCTCGCCTACACCGATGTCCGCGGTGCTCAGACACGCCTCGTGGTCGCTCGCGACAACGTCGCCAATCAGGAGAGCGCCTCGCAATTGACGCAGCAGCTGCTCACCGCTGGCCGCGGAACGCAGTTGGACGTCGACCGATCGGTTGCGTTGCTCGAGTCGACTCGCGCCTCGATACCACCACTCGTCGCGGCGGAGTCGGCCGCGATCTATCGGCTCAGCGTTCTCGTCGGTCGCGAACCGCAGGCATTGGTCACCGATCTGCGAGTACCCGATATTCTGCCGCCGCCTCCGGACCTGCTCGCCATTGGCGAACCGATCGCGCTGTTGCGCCGCAGACCAGACGTCGCGGCAGCTGAATCCGCGGTGCTGGCCGCCGCCGCACGAGCAGGCGTCGCAGCCGCCGATTTGTTTCCGCGCCTCGTGCTCACGGGCGGAATCGGGTTGCAGTCGTTCAGCGCCGGCGCGATCGACAATCGCGGGCCCCGGTTCGGCGTGGGAGTCGGTGTGACGTTGCCGTTTCTCGAGTGGAACCGGATTCGCCAGCGGATCCTGGCCGCCGACGCCGCGGCCGAAGCAGCACTCGCTGAGTACGAACGGACCTCACTGTTTGCCCTCGAGGAGGCAGAGCGCGCGATCACCGCTTTCGTGCAGGAACGCCAGCGCTTCGGTCATCTGGATCTCGCAGCGCGAGCCGCGCGTGCCGCCGCCAATCTTGCCCGTCAGCGATTCCAGCTCGGCGTCGACAACTTCCTGACCGTGCTCGACGCCGAGCGAGTGCGCCTCGAGGCCGAGGATCGTCTCGCGGCCAGCCGCGTCGAAGTCACGCGCCAAGCGGCATCGATCTTCAAAGCCCTCGGTGGCGGATGGTCGGAAGCCGAGCGACTGACCGCGGCGCAACTCTCCGATGACGACCAGGCGCGGCTGCGGCAGGTGGTCAAGGTGCAACGTTAGTTCGTCAACGGCACTCGAAGCTGGCGGCCTGATCGAGGCTCCCGGACCCCTTGTAGCGAGGGACGAGCGGGTACTGACAGAGCGGACGCGTGCGAGCGACCTTCCCATCGACGATCTGTGATGCGATCACCTCCGCCGGCGCCTTCCCCTGTTCGCGCCACTCCTCGACGACGGTGACCATGTCGAACGCGTTCGGCCCCTCGCCACCACCGCAATGCCCCATGCCCGGCACGAGGTAGAGGCGCGTGGAGCTCGCCACCTGATTCTTGCCAAGCGTCTCCACCAGCTTCTCGTAGTAGTTGACCGACGACCGCGGCGGGACGTTCGTGTCGCCCCAGCCGTGGTAGATGATCAGCTTCCCGCCGCGATCGACGAACGATTTGATGTTCGGCGTCGTCGCACTGATCGTGCCGCCATCGGCCGCGCGCGCCATGTCCAGGTGCTTCGCCACGTCGAGCGTTCGCGAATCCCACTCGGGATCCTTGAAGACCACGAACTTGAACAGCTCATCGGACATGCCGAGCGGCCGCGAACCGCCGGCGTTCACCGTCCAGCGTGGCTCGCTGCCGGCTTCGACGCCAGGAAAGACTTCACGGCCCGTGCGTGGATCGATCACCGGCGCGTAGATCCGCTTTGCCGCCTCGACCTGCGTGGGCGTCAAGCACTCGGCGCCGTCGGCACCCTTGCATGCGAGAACACCGGGATCGACCCGGCACGTCATCGGATCGCTGATCAGGCCGTCCGCCGCGCCGTCTCTGGCGTCGCAGGCATTCAGTGCGGCCTTGTGGAGTGCGGGCAGCTTGGACACCGGAATGAAGCTCGCCTCGTCGCGATGTGTCGCCTGCCAAGCCATCACCAGCTGAAAACTCTGGTCGGTGCGGTTGTAACCGGGCGCGCCGGCAATGATCGCGTCGAAGTCATCCGGATAGCGCTGCGCTTCCATGAACCCCTGACGGCCGCCGCCTGAACACCCATTGAAGTAGGAGAAGCGCGGGCCGACGCCGTAGGCGGCGGTGATCGCCGCCTTGCTTCGCACGGCGGTCTCGTGCACCGCGCGGTAGCCGAAATCAATCAGCTTCTCTGGATGACCGAGCGCGAATCGCGCCGTGTCACCGACATGGCCGGTGTCGGTGGACGCAGCCGCGTACCCCCGGCGGAGTGCGGTAGCGAGCGCGGCGTATTGAATCGACCCGCCCCAGCCGCCATTGCCGACCTGCTGGAACTTCCCGTTCCAGTCCTTCATCGGCAGCCAGATCTCTGTTCGGATGTCGGAATCGGCGGACGGCGTCAGCGTCAACTGCACGCGGCAGAAAGGCGGCAACTGACTCAGCGCCGTGGGCGCTGCACTCGAGCCGCCAGCAGGCGGTGGCGTGAAGTGGCCCCCGGCAATGGCCGTGACCGCGGTGACCCTGACGTTGTCCGAACGAAGCGAGGCGGCCAGCCGCTCGCACTCAGCGGCTCCAAGGGATGTGCCCTGGGCATTCACCACGGTGCTGAACCCAACCGCACATGCGAACGCAATCAGAGTTTTCATGAGTCCCCCGCCGGCGCAACGCTACCGTTCGTGCTGCACCTTGTCAATCAACGGCATCTGATCGTTCGCGCGAGATCGGTCGCCGCAAGGTATTCTCTTCCCATGTATGGCCTCGCGCTCTTGATTGGCATGGTCGCCGGCCTGCGTACCTTTACCGCGCCGGCAGCCATCAGCTGGGCCGCGTGGTCGGGACGGCTCGCATTGGAAGGCAGCTGGCTGGCGTTTCTCGGCTATGCATGGACGCCGTGGATCTTCACAGTGCTCGCCCTCGGCGAGCTCGTCGGCGATCAACTGCCGTCGACGCCCAGCCGCACTGTGCCGATGCAATTCGGCGCACGGCTGTTGAGCGGCGCACTCTGCGGTGCAGCGATCGGGGCGTCGCGCGGCGTTTTGCTCGGCGGCCTCCTTGCCGGCATCGCGGGCGCGGTGATCGGCACCCTTGGCGGACACGCCTTCCGCATGCGCCTGGCTTCGCTCTTCAAGAAGGATCCGCCTGCCGCTTTCATCGAAGACGCGATCGCCATCGGCGGCGCGTGGCTGATCTTCCAGGCCTTGTCGTGAAATCGAACTGAGGCGTGTCACTCGTCTCCGGTCAGTTGCGTTCGAGCACAGGCTCCGGCTCGAGCTCCGCTCGGGACGTCATGTCCGCATCCACGTCGACGGCCAGCCCGAATGTCAGGTAGTTCGTCTGAGAGACGAAGAGCCGGTACGCGCCTTTCGCCACCTTGACCCGCGCGACGCCATGCTCGTCGGCCACGACCCTGTAGGGATGCATGACCACGCGAGCTCCGCTCAGCGGAGTTTGCGTAACCGTGTCAACGGCTTCGATCGTCACCAGGCACTCGGGATGACCGACAACGTTGACTCCAAAGTCGACGGCACCTTCGGCGTGCGGCAGTTCGAGACCGGATTGGGGATGCTTGACACTCCAGGTGTGGAGGCCCTCCGACGCCGGCGCTTCGAGTTCGACTTCGGCAACATGGAGTCCGGCTGTCTCCGGCCAGCGTTCGTCAGATAGCACTGCGGCAGCGACCTTGTTCCCTTCATGGTCGTAGATTCCAAAGTCGCTGTTCGCGAGGTCGCAACCAGAAGAGCACTTGACGCCGACCTTCATCCTGAATCGTTCGCCAACGACGATGTCCGAGGGGATGTCCCACGCGACGATATGAGTCGCGTGCGGCGTGACCGTGAACGACATCGGCGTCGATGCTTCGATATACGAAGTACTTCCTCGTTCAACTGCGGGGCACACGACCGACCATGTGTGCGCTCCCGGCACCGCTGGCGCCACGAGGACGAACTCGTTGGTGCTGTTGATCTCACCATCGAACTCATCGATCTCGACGCTGCCTGCGTCAGCACCGGCTCCGTCCTTGATCAACAGGGTATGGCCCCGAAGGTCGCACGGCGGGGAGCACGACACGTCCACCCGCAACGCCATCTCGGCGCCGGCATCAACGGCGGCGGGCGAAACGTCAATCGCACACGTCACGTGACCGCGCGTGTCATCGCCGTGCGAGGCCATGTTTACCTCGATCGTCCTCGCCTGATGTCAGGTCGTGGGCTCCCTGACGGCATTCGTACCTGCGATGTAGCCATGCACGAGCGCCCGGCCCAGGCCATGTTGATTGCCGCCGCCACTTGACTCGCCACCCGCATAGAGACCGGGGATCGGCTCGCCCTGCATGTCTACGACCTGGGCTCGCCCGTTGATCCGCAGACCACCGTACGAATCGTGCCAGACTGGGTAGAGCGTTGCCGCGTAGAACGGCGGCTTGTCGATTTTGTGCATCGGAGCATCCGACCCACGGGCAAACTCCGGATCGCTGCCCTTGTCCACGTACGAGTTCCACCTGGCCACGGTCTCGGCCAGGTGAGTCAGCGGAACTCTCTGGAACTCGTGACCGGCCTTGATCTTGACTGCCAACTCCGCGATGGTGTCGGCCTTGAAGAAGAAGCCGTTGGTCGGCGAAGTGAAGGGCGGATCGATCTTCCATTTGTCACGCTCGACGGCAGCGCGATCGAAGATCGCCCAGATCGGTCCTGAGAAGTAGTCGGGAGCCTTCGAACCCTCGTTCATCGCCAGTGCGGCATGAATGCTATTGGGCTCTGCGTACGTGGCCCTGATGTTTTGGACGCTCGCATTCCGCCAATCCATCTGCACGTGGTCGAGCCCGGATTTCGGCTGCCCTCTGGATGGCGCGGCCGGAAAGGCGGCGCCCCCTTTCCTGTCCGCGATGAGCATCTCGTTGAAGAACCTCTTCCCGACCTGGTTCACCACGATCAGATGCTGGAACGACGCGTTGGGAAGATTGATGCCCGTCGATCCCCGCATCGAGAACGTCGGGTGGCCGGGAAACATGTCGGTATAGGAATCGCGCGTCGCCAGGATTCCCGGGATGTGGAACGTGTTGGCGTACGAGAGGTTCTGCTGCATCCCCGCGAGATTCGCCCCGACCCTCATTCCCGCGATGATCCCGCTGGCATCCTGGCCGCGCGGTCCGAGGAGCGCCCATCCGCTCGATACGAACGCAGGCTCTCTCCACGCCGGATAGAACATGCTGCGGAACTGCGGATTGGCTCCGTGGCCGCCGGCACCGATGACGATGGCTTTGCGGGCTCGAATGAATATCGTCTCCCTGCGGTCGTCGATGTTGCCGTTCTGCCAGAGACTCTCGAGACGCGCACCGGTCTGCGGATCGAGCCGCGGCGAATAGCTGGCCCGAATACCCAACACCCTGCCCGAGAACTGCTGCTCCCGGATGATCTCGTCCATGTGCCTGTGGAGAATGAACTGGACGCCCTTTTCACGAGCGCTGAACTCCAGCGGCCTGGCAAGCGCGGCGCCGTTCGTGCGAGCGCCCGCGCTCGCAACCTTGACTCCATTACCCATCGGCCGCGGTGCGAAGTGGCTCGATCGCGCGTTCTCCTCCCCGGCGTCCTGCTTCGAAACAGTTCCCTTCTTGATGTCCGTCGTCGCGCCTTCCATCAGGAAGCACACCGCTCGCCTTGCGCGCGACAACCCGCCATTGCCATGCGTCCCGGATATGCGGCCCATCCGCACGTAGTTCGCCATCAGGAATTCCCTGGTCGCGAAACAGTTGTCGGCATAGGCACGATGAAGCTCGCGTTCGTTATACCGGTAAGGGGCCTGGGCCGCAGCGTCCATCACCGACCAGTCGGTGTGGTCCGCGAACAGGAAGTCCGCGTCCTCGGTCAGTTCAGCGACCTGGTGCTGTCGCGGAGCCGTGACGAACCCTTCTTTATCGCCCTGGCCAGCGATGTCTCTCAACTGGAGCGGATCGCCACCTCCAAGAGACACCTGCGCGCCGCTATGCAGCATCTTGCCGCCGGGATCGAAGTTCTGATCGACGACGATCACGGACGCCCCAAGGTCGCGCGCGCGGATAGCGGCGGGCAACCCGGTGCACCCGGCTCCGATCACGACAATGTCAGCCTCGTAGTGCCATTGAATGGCGGTGGCAGGGGAAACCTGGGAGAGCGCCGTTCCCGACGTCGAAACAGCGGTGCCTACTCCGGCGGCAGCACCGACGCCAGCGACAGCGCCGGTCTTGACGAAGTCGCGTCTGCTGACCGCCTTGTTACCGTGAAGCTTTCGGTTTTTCTGATTGCCGTCCGGTTTCTTGGCCATGCGTTTACCTCGCTCGAAGCACACCCGGGTAAACCGCCAACCGTGGTTTATCGTGATGAATCGTGTCTGCCCTTAGCCGATCAGATCTCCTCGCGCCAGACTGATAATCCTGCGCGAGGCTACACGCGAGGAGGGTTGACGCGCAATGCCCATTTTCGAGGTACCGTCATCGAACCGCCCACAGTCCGCGCCCGGCCTCTCTCGCCTCCCGCTCCAGCGCCCGGAACTGCGCCATCATTCGAAAAGGGAACTGAATGTAGGCAAAGCCGTAGCCCTGGCGGATGATCTCGGCATTCAAGAGCAAGTCCTCGGGCTGCAAATAGACGTAGGCAAGCGTTCGACCGTAGCGATCTATCCGGTCCTGATCGAATTCCAGGCGTACCCGTCTGCCGGTTGCCAGTTGCCTGGTAAAGTCCGAGGCTTCCCTGCCAAAGTACTCGACGGGGCCTCTCGGATCGACTGTTTCCGGCGTGTCCACGCCGATGAGTCGGACGGTGCCCACCTGCTCCACGACAACAGTGTCGCCGTCGACGACGCGAGTCACCAGTGGGAAGGTCGGCGCGCCTGCAACAGGCGTCGAACCAGTCGGTGACTCCGAACTGCCGCAGCCGAGAACGAACGGGAGCAGAAGACACGCAACCGCGGACGGGACGATCCGTCCCGCTGAGACGGCCCTGATCCCGGGAGGCGATGCTCGCAGCGCGCAGAGAGGAAATCCTGCTTTCACTGGCTTGCGGACGCTTCCGGTTCGCGCCTGGAGTCTACAACGAGTTCACCCGGTGCCGACAACCCGTCCTGTTGCCGCCCACGCCACGATCGAATCACCGCAGAGCTCCAGTTCGACTGGAATGGT
>JAICEG010000094.1 GCA_025924295.1 Vicinamibacteria bacterium | reverse complement strand
CTGCAGCACGTAGCGGTTCATCGAGAACTTCAGCGCGGTGCGACCGTTGCCGAACAGGTCGTAGGCGACGCCGAAGCGCGGCGAGAGGTCCTTCCAGTTCAGGACTTCGGCTCCAGGGTAGTCACGCGCCACTGGAAGCCAGCGCACGGGATCGAGATGTATGGCGTCGTATGACGTGCGGAACTGGTCGTAGCGCAGCCCCGCATTGATGGTCCAGCGCCGAATCTTGAGCTGGTCCTGGACGAACAGACCGAACGGCTTCAGATAGAGCGGTGCCGCGTACGGCGTCGTGTAGTAGGTCACCTGGTTCGGCACGCCATTCAGCGTTCGGTAGTTGACGTCTCCAATCGAGAAGACGATCGGATCCTTGGCGAACTCCCACTGATAGGTGAAGCCGGCCTTGAGGCTGTGCGCGCCGGTGACGTACGCAATCGACGCACGATAATCGTCGACCGTCTGTGGCGTGGGGAAGTAGGTTGCGCCCGACCGGAATCGGAGATTGGTGGATTGCTCGAGGATGGAGGGCTCGGTCGCGTCGGGCTGTGGCTCGCGTGGAAAGGAGCTCAGGTAGTGCGACGCGCCCGCCTCGACGAGCAGGTTGTTCGACAGCGTCGACGTCCACCGACCCTGCACGATGCTGCTGTCGCCGGGATTGTAGGTCGCCGCCTCCGGCGCCACCGTGGGGCTGATCGAGAAGTGGCACAGACACAGGCTGTCGTAGGTCCCGAAGATCGAGAGGCGATTGTTGGGCGACATCTGCCACGTGAGATTGAGGGTGGTGTTGTACGTCTCCTGATCGCTGATCGCGGGGCGCGACAGATCCGGGGTGTAGGTCCACGCGGTTGGCGTCGCGTTGTAGTACAGCCCTCCGACGTAGTTGTCGGTGACGACGTAGCGGAACGCGGTGTGGAACCAGAGCTTGTCTCGACGGAGCGGGCCGCCGAGCGACGGATTGATGTCGATCATGCGCTTCGTCTTGTTGACGACCGTGAGTCCCTGTTGTCGCAACTCGTCGTCGAGGTTGTCGGCCTGGAAGTCTTCGTTGGCGAAATTGGCGAACAGATCGCCGCTGTACCTGTTCCCGCCATCGCGCGGCAGGATGTTGGCGAAGACGCCGCCATACGCGATCTCAGCCGAGTGCGCGGCAAGCTGCAGCCCGTATTCCTGCGCCGTGCCGTCCGACCAGTTGGTCCGGGTACCGCCGGTGCCGGTGAGCGAGGTCACGGACATCCCGTTGACCATTACCTGCTGGTCCATCGCCCGCCCGCCGTGGATGGCCGCGAAGGCGAAGTTGTAGCCGGTGCCGCCGCCGACATCCTGCGAGATGTTCAGGCTCGAATTGCTCATGTTCACGCCCGGGACGAGCGTGGCGAAGTTGGCGAACCCGCGTCCCGTCGGGATCGTGTCGATGAGCTCGCGTGTGATCACTTCGATCTGATTGACGTTCTGGATGTCGACGACAGGACTGCTGCCTTGAACCGTCACGGTTTCTTCAACCGCGCCGACTCTCAATTCGGCGTTCACCGTGGCAGTGAACCCGACCGTCAGCTCGATGCCGTCACGTCGGACCGTGGAGAAACTCGGGAGCTGAAACGTCACGCTGTAGACGCCCGGGCGCAGGTCGACGATCCGGTACTGGCCGGTGCCGTCGGTGGTCACGACCCTGGTTTTCTCGATGAGGGCGGGGCTGCTGGCTTCGACCGTGACCCCTGGCAGCACGCTGCCGCTCGCGTCGGTCACCAGGCCGGCGATGCTGCTTTGTTGTGCCGAAGCGGCGGTCGGGAGGCATGCGTATGAAGCGAGCAGAATGCAGATCGCGCGGGCGAATAAGGCAGGTCTCATCACGGCTGACCTCCTGGACTGCGTTCGTTGGAGGCAGAGCATAGCACCGCTCTTCCTCCGTCTCCCGCGAGGCGATAGCGCGTCAGGATTTCGGGAAGTCTTGATAGACTGCCCTCCGCACGCACGGAATCGCAGTGGCCGACATCTTCCTTGGTTACTCGCACGAGGATAAGCCGTTCGCCAGTTGGTTGGCGGCGCGGCTGGTACGGGAGGGTTGGTCAGTCTTCTGGGACGTCGAAATTCCACCTGGCGAGTCCTGGCGCGAGTTCCTCGAAAAGAACGTCGGCGAGGCGTGCTGCGTCGTCGTCCTCTGGTCGCACAGTTCCGTTGCCTCCCGCTGGGTAAAAGCCGAAGCCGAATTTGCGTACGAGAGAGGTGTTCTCATCCCGGCGCTGCTCCACGCGGTGAAGCCGCCGTTTGGTTTGAACACGATACAAGCCGCCAACCTCGAGGGTTGGGATGGCAAGAGCGAAATGAAGGGACTTGCCGATCTTTTCCAGGCGATCACAAAAATCTGTCCGCCGCCGAAGCGGGTCAAGTTACGGCCACTCGACATTGCCGTCGTTGTCGGTCGCCGGAAAACGCATGGAGAAATGGGCGCGACGTTCAACCTCACGTGTCGGTTTGTCAACGAGCTGGATCGAACGGTCACTCTGAAAAGGATGGAGGCGAGCGCGACGGGGCCAGGCGACTGGTCTCATGATTTCTCGTGGCACGTCCCTTACGACACCGTGGATGTGACGGAACATATCCGTCGTATCGATCGGCACGCGACCATCGAGATTCCGGCACAGTCCACCTTCGAGATTGGCATCCAGTTTCGTGCGCCAACGTTCAGCGACGTCGTGACCTGGCCTGAAGGAAGCTACCGATTCGAGGTCTGGGGCTGGGCGGATCGCAGCCGCGGCGGCAATGAGGCCAACGTCAAGACCGATTTCAACGCGCAGATCTCGGGCGAGGCCGCTTGGCAGATCAAGCAACTGCTCGAGGTTTCCGACGAGTGGTGGGAGTCGATGAAAGACAAGATTTCGAATGACGCGATCGGGATCCCCTTGTCAATTGTCGGCGCACCCTCAGATCCGCGGGCGTTCTGACGGAACGCCGTATACTTTCTTTTCCTGGTTCCGGCTCGAGCTCGACACTACGACCTCCAAGGCGGTGCTCCTATGACTCGTGTGCTGACGCTTTCGATTCTGGTGCTTGTCGGACTTTCTTCAGTTGTATGGAGCCAGGCCGCGCAACCGGCACCGCCGCAGCCGAACCCGGAAAACTTCACCGGTAAAGTCGCGGGGCATTCGACGGCCGATATCCGAACGCTGCGATACAGCTTCGAGCCCGGTGCTCGCACCGACTGGCACAGTCACGAGGGCGGCCAGGTGATCCTCATCGAGAAAGGGCGCATGCGCGTGCAGGAGGCGGGCGGTGCCGTGCGTGAGATTGGTCCTCGTGAGTCGTTCGTCACCGCGCCCGGCGTGAAGCATTGGCATGGGGCAATTCCCGGCGAGGGGCTGACGCAGGTTTCACTGAGCTTCGGTGTCACCAACTGGATGGAAGAAGTGACCGACGCGCAATACGCCCCGGGCGCGAGAAAGTGAGCGCCCGACCGATGCGCACCAACTCCCAACTCCCACCCCTCGACGGTGCTCGGAGTGGCCTGAGCGATAGTCGAAGGCCAAACTCCGACTCCGAAAGCTCCGTGAATTTTTTGAAGTTGGGAATTGGAAGTTGGGAGTTGATCGTGACTCTGCTTGTCGTCGGTTTCTCGCTTCCCGCGTACGCACAGGCTCCGTCGGGCGAGGCGATCTACAAACGCCGCTGCGCGGCGTGCCATGAGCGACCCGCCGACGGCCGCACCCCTGGCATCGAAGCGATTCGCAGCATGCCGAGCTCGCGCATCCTGCGCACGCTCGACTTCGGCGCGATGATGACGATCGCGTACCAGTTGAATCGCGCCGAACGCGACGAGGTGGCGCGATACCTGGGTAAGCCGGGTGGCGATCCCGCTCCGCGGCTCGAGGCGTTCTGTAGCGACCGGTCGGTGTCGCTGAATACCAACGCGTCACCGATTTGGAACGGCTGGAGTCCCTCGCCGAACAACTCGCGCTTCTCACCAGCCGCGCTCTCGAAGCTGACAGCGGATCAGGTCCCGAAACTGAAGCTGAAGTGGGCATTCGGATTCGACGGCGACATCTCTGCCTTCTCTCAGCCCACGGTGATTGGCAATCAGGCGTTCATCGGCAGTGCCGGCGGTGTCGTCCACGCCCTGCGCGCCGACACGGGATGCCTGCAGTGGACGTTTCAGGCGGCTGGTTCGATTCGATCGGCAATCGTGGCGACGCAAGTCGATAGCCGTACCGTGCTGTTGTTTGGCGACCTCACGGGCTGGTTCTACGCCCTCGATGCAGCGACCGGCAAAGAGATCTGGCGCAAGCGTCCCGAGGAGCACGAGGCAGTCCGGCTGAGCGCGCCCCCGGTCGTGGTCGATGGCGTCGCGTACATCCCGGCATCGTCGTGGGAAGAGTCGCGTGCGCTCAATCCGGAATACCCCTGCTGCACGTTCCGAGGGAGTGTCACCGCGCTGCGCGTTCGCGATGGCAGTGTCGTTTGGAAGACGTACACGGTTCCGCGCGCAGCGGAACGTACGGGTGCGACATCGACCGGCGTTGCGACGTTGGGACCGTCCGGCGTCGGAATCTGGTCGTCGCCGACGCTCGACCTCAAGCGCCGCAGGCTGTACGTGACGACCGGCAACAACTACTCGCTGCCGGCCACGCCAACCAGCGACGCGGTGATGGCGCTCGATCTCGACACGGGTCGCATTGCCTGGACGAAGCAGCTGCATCCTGACGATGTGTACAACTCGGCCTGCTCGACCGATCCGAAGGGCGCCGGCTGTCCACCCGGGAGCGGGCCTGACTACGACTTCGGTTCACCAGCGATCCTGGTATCGACAACGGGTGGGCGTGAGTTGTTGCTCGCCGGACAGAAGTCCGGGATCGTATGGGCCATCGATCCGGAGAAGAACGGCGAGATCATGTGGGAGACACGCGTCGCCCAAGGCGGCATCAACGGCGGTGTGCAGTGGGGGATGGCGGCCGACGGTGAGCAGGTCTACGCCGCGACATCTGATGTCGTGGTCATTCGCACGCCGACGGCGCGACAACTCGATCCCCGGCAAGGTGGCGGCCTGACCGCGCTGAAGATCGCCGACGGAAGCAAGGCGTGGCACACGCCTGCCCCACCGTGCGGGACGAGGCCGAACTGCAGTCCCGCACAACTGGCGGCGGTCACGGCAATCCCCGGGGTTGTGTTCTCCGGATCGCAGGACGGTTACCTGCGTGCGTACTCGACGCGTGATGGGTCGATCCTCTGGGGCTTCGATACGGTTCAGGAGTACAAGACGGTGAACGGTGTGAAAGGAAGCGGCGGCGCGATCGACGGCCCCGGTCCGGTCATCGTCAACGGCATGGTCTTCGTCAACTCCGGCTACATGCGCTTCGGCGGTGCGCCGGGCAACGTGCTGCTCGCGTTTGCAACGGACTAACGGCTGCGTCGGCCGGGTGCAGGTGATCACGATGCGTTTCTTATGTGTCGCATTCGTCTTGCTAATCATGATCTCGCCAATGACAGCCCAGAGCGTACCGTTTGCGAAGGACGGCATGGTGCGCGCCGCGTACCTGGCGACGAACCCCGCTCATGCGGTGAAGGATCCGAAAACGGGTGAGGCCCGTGGCGTCGTGATCGATCTCGTTCAGGAGTTGGGCCGCGTCCACAAAGTGAAAGCCACGCCCATCCCGTTGCCGAACCCGGCCGCTGTCATCGACGCAGTGCGAAAGGGCGAGGCCGAGATCGGATTCGTTGCCTACAACCCCGAGCGAGCGGGACCGGTCGAATTCTCGAAACCCTACCTGCTCGTGAATCAGACGTTCATCGTCAGCGACGACTCACCGATCAAAGCGATTGCGGATATCGACAAGCAGGGAAGAAAGCTGGGCGCGACGCGAGCGGATTCGATCGCGCTGTATCTGGGGCGGACTCTCAAGCAGGGACAGTTGGTGCAGCTCGACAACTCGGCTCCCGATGCTGTCTTCAAGATGCTGCGCGAGGGGGCGATCGACGCCTTCGGTGCAAACAGACAACGTCTCACCGGCATCACGCGTGGTGTCGCAGGCATCCGGCTTCTCCCGGACGATCTGTACGGCGTCGAGCAGACGATCATCGTGCCTGGCGGCCGTCGCGATGCGCAGGACGCTGCGAACAAGTTCATAGACGACGTGCGGAAGTCGGGGTTCCTGCAGAAGTCGATAGAACGGAGCGGCGTCATCGGGATCAGCGTCGCCAATCCGCGCTGACGCTAGTTCTCGAAGATCTTGCTCAAGGGCAGGTGAGCTTCACGCCTGAGCTCTGAGGCTTCACTCGATCGCTCCCGGGCATGGCGCTCATTCTAGCCTCCCAGGTGCACGATCAGGACCGACGCCGGAATCAGCGGAATTCGGCCCATTTTCCGTGTCGTACCTGTTGCGCATTGGAGTTTGTCAACGACCCGTAACGAGAGATCCGCTCAGTTACTGCCTCGGACCGGGCGCCCCTCGAAGATCCCTGGAACCCGGTTGACCACCTCCCGTGCGGGGTGCCACACTTCCGCCGGTCGTCTGCCGAAATTCCTGTGTGTGTCCGGCGGACCCATTGGAGTAATACGCCGTATGAAGCGAACGACTTGTCTTGCGTCGATGCTCGCGTTCATCTGTCTGTTCCCGGCGGCGCGCGTCTACGCGGCCACCTGCGACAGCGTGGTTGGCGCCTTGAAGCTTCCCAACACGAAGGTGACCGCTGCCGCCGAGGTCGCGGCTGGTGCGTTCACGCCACCTGGTGGCGGACAGGGTCGCGGCGGGGCAGCAAATGCCTTTGCCTCCCTGCCCGCGTTCTGCCGCGTGGCGGTCACGCTCACGCCGACGAACGACTCCGACATCAAGGTCGAAGTGTGGCTCCCGATGAGCGGCTGGAACGGGAAGTATCAGGCGGTAGGCAATGGCGCCTGGCAGGGCTCGATTGGTTACGCGGCAATGGCTGAAGCGTTGCGGCGTGGTTATGCGACGAGCTCGACGGACACGGGACATGTTGGCGGCAGCGCGAGCTTCGGGATGGGTCACCCCGAGAAGGTGATCGACTTCGCCTATCGCTCGGAGCATGAGATGGCAGTCACGTCGAAGGCGGTCATCAACGCCTTTTACGGCAACGCGCCGAAGTTCTCGTACTGGAACGGATGCTCGGCGGGTGGTCGTCAGGCGATGAAAGAAGCACAGATGTTCCCGGGCGATTTCGACGGCATCATTGCCGGGGCGCCGGGCCTGGACTGGTCTGGCCGTACGGCGCAGGCGGTGCGAATCGCGCAGGCGCTGCAGAACGAGCAGGCGCGACTGACGCCGGCGAAGGCACAGGTGTTGCACGGCGCAGTCATGGCGGCATGCGATGGCCTCGACGGCGTGAAGGACGGTCTCATCGAGAACCCGCTCGCGTGCAAGTTCGATCCGGGCGTGCTGGTCTGCAAGGGGGGCGAGGAGCCGGCCTGCCTCACGCAGGCGCAGGTCGATACCGCTCGGCTGATCTACTCACCGATCGTGGATCCCAGGACCAAGCAGGAAATTCCTGGCCTGGCGCCGGGAAGTGAGCTCGGATGGACCGACATGGGATGGTCCGCGTCTGCGCGCGCGACCGGTCTCGATCACTTCCGGTATCTGGTCTTCTCGGATCCTCAGTGGGATGTGCAGAAGTTCAATGTCGCCACCGACGTGGCGCGTCTCAGAGAAGGCCCCAGCGGGGCGATCGATGCACCCGATCCGAATCTCAAGCCGTTCTTCGATCGCGGCGGCAAGTTGATCCAGTACCACGGCTGGGCGGATCCACAGATCACGCCGCTGGCCAGCGTCGCGTATTTCAATCGCGTCGCGGCGGCCAACGGCGGCGCCTCGAAGATCCACGCCAACTACCGGTTGTTCATGGCGCCCGGTATGGGGCACTGCGGCGGCGGTGTGGGGCCGAACGACTTCGACGAGTTGGCGGCTCTCGAGCAGTGGGTGGAGCAGGGCAAAGCACCCGACATGCTCCCCGCGTCCCATTCCACCAATGGGAAGGTCGATCGGACGCGGCCGTTGTGCCCGTTTCCGCAGGTGGCCTCTTACAAGGGAAGCGGAAGCATCGATGACGCGGCGAACTTCGTCTGTAAGTGAATAGGAACAGTCGTAGTGTCCGGCTTCAGCCGGACCTTCAGGGTGACGTATGAAGCGCAGAGCCTGCCTCCTCCCGGCGCTGGCGATTATTTCTCTCTGGCCCACGGCATCGGCGTCGGCAGCGTCGTGCGAATCGATCGCCGCATTGAATCTGCCGAACGCCAAGGTGACCATGGCGCAGGTAGTGGCGCCGGGGCTGTTCACGCCTCCAGGGCCTCCACCGACGGCGGGTGTGCCGACCGTCTTCACACGGATCCCGCAGTTCTGCCGCGTCACGGCGACGCTCACGCCATCCAGCGACTCTGACATCAAGATCGAAGTGTGGCTGCCGGCGTCGGGCTGGAACGGGAAGTTCCAGGCGGTTGGCAACGGCGGCTGGAACGGCAACATCCCATACGCCGCGCTTGCCAATGCCGTGATCGGTGGGTACGCAACCGCAGCGACTGACACCGGCCACGTTGGCAACACCGCGTCATTCGCGCTCGGGCACCCCGAGAAGCTGATCGACTTCGGCTATCGCGCGGTGCACGAGATGACGGTGAAGGCCAAGTCGATCATCGACGCCTTCTACGGCACCGCGCCGACGCTCTCGATCTGGAACGGATGCTCGCAGGGTGGCCGTCAGGGCATCACGGCCGCCGTGCGCTATCCGACTGACTTCGACGGCGTCGTCGTCGGCGCACCAGCAGTGAACTTCGTTCATCTTCATGCCGGCCGCGTCGCGCTGAATCGATCCGTCAACGTGACTCCAGCCAACGCGATCCCGGCGTCGAAGCTCCCGTTGATCAATCAAGCCGTGCTCAATGCGTGTGACGGCAAAGACGGCGTCACCGACGGCGTGCTCGAGAACCCCGGTGCGTGTGCGTTCGATCCCAGGGTGCTGCAGTGTTCCGGTGAATCCGACAACGGATGCCTGACGCCTGCCCAGGTCGAGTCCGCGTCCCGCATGTACGCGGGCGCGAAGCATCCGACCACGAACGCGTCGGTACTACCGGGTCTCGCCCCTGGCGCCGAGCTGGGGTGGAACGTGCTCGGTGGTCCGCAGCCGCTGAGTCTCGCGGTCGATACGTTCAAGTACGTCTTCATGAAAGACAAGTCCTGGGAGCCGTCACGGTTCAACCCGGCCATCGACATCGATCTCGCCATGGGTTCTGATCCCGACGATGCGCTGGGCGCGTCGAATGCGGACCTGCGGCCGTTCTTTGCGCGCGGCGGAAAGCTGCTGATGTACCACGGCTGGTCCGACCCGCAGGTCACGCCGTACAACACGATCGATTTCTTTTACAAGGTCCTGCAGACGACAGGCGGCGCCGGCGTCGGGACGTCGATTCAGTTGTACATGGTGCCCGGGATGAACCATTGCCAGGGCGGTCCGGGAACGGACATCTTCGACAAGGTCGGGCCACTCGAGGAATGGATCCGGACCGGCACTGCACCGGCGCGCATCGACGCAGCTCACATGACGAAAGGGGTCGTCGACAAGACGCGACCGCTCTGTCCGCTCGGGCAGGTTGCCCAGTGGAACGGCAGCGGGAGCACGAACGACGCCGCCAACTTCGCGTGTGTGGCGTCAACCGTCGGCGCTACCCGATAACACTCACTGCTGCGAGCGGCCGGAGAGCGTAGACTTCTCCAGGGAGGGGAATCTCATGTTCCGGCTGCTGTTCTGCTCTTTCTGCCGTCGCCGGGAAACCGAAGTCGCCAAGCTCGTGGCGGGTCCGCGGCTCTTGTTCATCGGCCCTCGTGTCTACATCTGCGACGACTGTGCCGCGCTGGCGCAGAAGATCATGGAGGGCGCGTCTCCCGCCCCGAGGCATGTTTGAGCGCTACGACGAAGCCGCGCGGCGTACGCTCTTCTATGCACGATACGCCGCGAGCGAACTCCGTGCGCGGTCCATCGACGGCGAGCATCTGCTCCTTGGGTTGATACGTGAACCGCAGGGTCGCGCTGCGAGAGTGCTGGCGGCCATACGACTCCTGGATCTACGCAAGGAGCTCGAGGGTGCCCGCAGCGAGGATGCGCCGCCGGTGCCCGTCTCGGTCGAGATCCCGTTCAGCCCTGACGTGAAGCGCATGCTCGAGTATGCGGCAGAGGAAGCAGACCGTCTTGCTCACCCGCATATCGGGACAGAGCACTTGCTGCTGGGACTGATGCGGCAGGAAGGGAGCGTTGCCGCGGCTGCGCTCGGCCGATATGGTTTGCGATTGCACACCCTCCGCGAGCAGGTGCGCGCGCTCGCGAGCGAGCAGCCGTCCTCGGATGAGCCGGATCCGGAAGTGCGGGCGTTGATCGAACAGCTCACCGACGGCGCGACCCGGCTGCACCAGCTTCTCTCGGCCAACGAGGAAAGAGCCATGCGCATCGATCTTCTGCTCATGGATCTCCAGGCACTCAAGAAATCGATCAGCAAACGGCGATGAGGAGCGGAAGCAGCGAGCAGCCCATCGGGGTTTTCGACTCAGGGGTTGGTGGTCTGTCCGTGCTCCGTGAGATTCGTCGGGAACTGCCGGCCGAGGACCTCATCTACGTCGCCGACTCCGGCTACGCGCCGTACGGCGACCGTCCCGAAGGCTACGTGCGTGACCGTGCGGTCGCCATCATGGAGTTCCTGCGCAGCAAGGACACCAAGGCAGTCGTGGTTGCCTGCAACACGGCGACTGGCATCGCCGTCGATGCATTGCGTGCCCGCTACGACGTGCCGATTGTCGCGATCGAACCGGCGGTGAAGCCTGCCGTTGCGCGATCTCGCTCGCGTATCGTTGGGGTTCTCGCGACGACGCAGACGCTGGCCGGTCAGAAGTTCGCGAAGCTGGTGAGCACTCATGCAGGGGACGTCGAGGTATTGACGCAGGCGGCGCCGGGGCTGGTCGATCAGGTCGAGGCCGGGCAGCTCGACGCCGCGTCGACGCGCTCGCTCGTCGAACGTTATCTGCGACCGATGCTCGAGAAGGGGGCGGACACAATTGTCCTGGGATGCACGCACTACCCGTTTCTCGAAGATCTCATTCGGGAAGTCGCAGGTCCGGACGTTGCCGTGATCGATTCCGCCGCACCCGTCGCGCGGGAGCTGCGGCGCCGTCTGCAGGCCGCCGGCCTGCTGGCGCCGGACGATCGTCGCGGATCGGAGACCTTTTGGACGACCGGTTCCGACGATCGGGTTCGCGGCGTGATCGCGCAACTGTGGACCGGTGACGTCGAGGTCCGAGAGGTATAGTCTTCCTCCTCTGGAGGTGGCACATGGCACGACGGACGGCGGGATGGCTCGCGCTTGGGTTCCTGGCCATGCTGGGTGGCAACGCGTACGCCCAGGGCGTGATCATGCAGCGCAACGTGTCGCTGGCAATGGCGCGAACGATCGCGGAGGCGACCATCGCCGAGTGCAAGTCCAAGGGCTTCAACACATCGGCGGCCGTCGTCGATCGTGCGGGGCAGGTGCTGGTGGTCCTGCGCGACGAGCAGGCATCACCACAGACGGTCGAGATGTCGCGCCGCAAGGCCTACACGGCTCGGATGTTTCGAACGTCGACCCTCGACTTTCAGAAGCGAACCGCCGAAGATCCGACGCTCACGCCCCAACGTGATGTCAGTGACATCCTTGCGCTTGGTGGCGGTGTGCCGATCCTCGTGGGCAACGAGGTGATAGGTGGTGTTGGCAGCTCGGGATCGAGTCAGACACAGGATGATGCCTGTGCGAAAGCCGGCCTTGCCAAGGTCACGGACCTGCTGAAGTGACGTATACACATATCCGGGCGTTGGCGGTGGTCGTGATCGCCCTCATGGAGTCGCCAGAGCTGCGCGGGCAGCAGGACGATGCCGAGCGCAAGGCATGGAACGTGCCGGTCGCTCCGTTTCACATCGTCGGCAACGTGCACTCCGTCGGCGCAGCCGGCGTCAGCGCGTTCCTCATCGTCACGACCGAAGGGTCGATCCTGCTCGACGGCGGCCTGCCGGAAACTGCGCCGCTCATCGCTCGCAACATCGAGGCGCTCGGTTTTCGGCTGAGGGATGTGAAATTTCTGATCAACAGCCATGCTCACTACGATCACGCCGGTGGCCTTGCCGAGCTCAAACGGTTGACCGGGGCGGTGATGATCGCGAGTGGACCGGATGCGTCGGCTTTGAGCGCGGGCGCCAGGGACATGCCGGCGATCGTCATCGATCGTGTGGTCGATGACGGCGACACGGTTCAACTCGCCAACACGACGCTGACGGCGCATGTCACTCCGGGCCACACGAAAGGGTGCACGACCTGGACGATGACGACGAGTGATGGGGTCAAGCCATATCGCGTGCTGTTCTACTGCAGCACGTCTGTCGTCGATCGGCTGGTCGGGAATACCGGCTATCCCCAGATCGTCATTGACTACGAGCACACGTTCAAACGGCTCCGCACGATGTCGGCCGATGTGTTTCTCGCGAACCATCCGGGCTTCTTCGGAATGGAACAGAAGCGAAAAGCGATGACATCTGGTGCCGCGAATCCGTTCGTCGATCCTGGCGAGCTTCAGCGATTCGTGACCAGGTCGGAGCGAGACTTCCGCGACGTGCTGGCACGCGAGTCCCAATCACGCTGAGTCGACCATCACACGCACGAGGATGTGCCCTTCATGAGCAAGGATCCGCTGCGCGATCAACTGGTTCGCTTCCTCGATTGGAAGGAAGCGCACGCCGACTTCGAAGCTGCGATCACGGGTATCCCGCCGGACAAGCGCGGGGTGACGCCGCCGGGCTTTCCTCACTCGCCGTGGCAGCTTCTCGAACACCTTCGAATCGCGCAGGAGGACATTCACGACTTCTGCGTGAACCCGAACTACCAAGAGATGAAATGGCCGGACGACTACTGGCCCGCCAGTGCGCCGCCGACGGCTACGGCGTGGGACGAGAGCGTCGCCGCCTACCGCCGGGACAACGACAAGATGAAGGAGATGGTCCGCACGCAGCCGGATCTATTCGCGCGAATCCCGCACGGGACCAGCCCGCATCAGACCTACATGCGCGCGGTCCTGCTCGTGGTCGATCACGCGGCTTATCACCTCGGTCAGCTCGTGCTCGTGAGGCGAATGTTAGGAATCTGGCCGACGTAATCGGCTGTTTTTGGCGGGTCTAAAGGGCAAGACCCGCCCATGCAGCGTAGGCCGGGTCTGTTCTGTGGACCGGGCGAAGAGTTAACTCTCGTTCTCCTGGACGATGACCCGCGCGCCGTCGGTGAGCGTATCCGGCGGGTGCAGGACGATCGTCGTGCCTGCTTCGAGCCCGCCGGTTATCTGTCCCTCGTTCTCGTTGCGCTGACCCAACTGCACCGTCTGTCGCCGGACGCGCCCTTCTTCGACGACGAACACCGCCCAGCCGTCGCCTTGCCGGAACAATGCGCCGACCGGCACCTTGAGCACGTCGTCTTCCTGCCACAGCACGATCCGGACCTCGACGCGGTAGCCGTCACCCAGCCGTGCGGCTTCGGCCGGATTGGTGAAGTCGATAACGACGTTGACGCGCTGTTCTTCGACGCCCAGCGCCGACACCTTCATGAAGCCAGACGGCTCCACGCGCCGGACTTTCGCATGCAGGGTGTGCCCGCCTCCCCATTGTTCGATGAGGACAGCGGCGCCGGGCGACACGCGGACGGCGTCGGTCGACAACAGGTCGGCGACGATCTCCATGCGTCCAGGCTCACCAATCT
>JAICEG010000093.1 GCA_025924295.1 Vicinamibacteria bacterium | reverse complement strand
TCCTGGTGCCCGAACACGAGGTGAACCTGGTGGTTCCGCTCGGCCAGCGCCTGGAGCGTGGATGCAAAATTTCGCAGCGCCCCGGTGTGACGCATCGAGAACAGGACTCGCATTGTGCCTCTCTAAAATACCACCCGTGGGGCTGACGCGGCCGGGGAGCGGGAACCACGAAGGCCACGAAGATCATTCAACGCAGGGATCGCCGGGACCGCAGGGAGGCCAGTTCGCGCAGGCGCGCTACGCGCGGCGACACCATTGATCGCCGCTCGATTCACGCGCGCATTCAGGAGCCGTACACGCGCGTGATCGGCGGCGGATCAATGGGATGACGCCGGCCGCATGCCACATGGGCCGGCGCTGCGCGACTGGCCAGGTCGCCCGAATGGCCGTCGTCCCCTGCGATCCCCGCGATCTTTGCGTTTCAAAATGGGCCTTCGTGTCCTTCGTGGCCATGCCCTCGTGTTCTTCGTGGCAGAGCAGTTCTGCGATATCCTCTCGCCACATCATGCGCCGTAAGAAGTGAGGTGCTCATGACCGCCGCTCAGCGTTTCATCGTTGCCGCCGTCGTCCTCGTCGGGGCTCTTCCCGCTCTTCTCCGAAGTGAGCCAGGCAGCGTCAAGCGATCGTTCAACACCTGGTCGCAGTACCTTGGCGGCGCCGATTCCTCGCAGTATTCCTCGCTCGGCCAGATCAACAAGACGACCGTGTCGCGCCTCGACGTCGCGTGGCGGTATCCGAGTGCTGACTCGCGCAGCTACCGCTTCAACCCGATCGTGGTGGACGGCACCATGTTCGTGCTGGCGAAGAACAACTCGATCGTGGCACTCGACGCCGTGAGCGGGCAGGAGAAGTGGACGCACCCCAACGAAGGAGCAGTGAGCGATCGCGGTATCAACTACTGGGAGAGTCGCGATCGATCCGATCGCAGGCTCCTGTACTTGAACGCCGGCTCACTGACCGCGATCGATGCACGCACGGGTGCATCGATCCCGTCGTTCGGCGAGAAGGGGCGCGTCGACGTCCGCGTCGGTCTCAACCGCGATCTCACGAAGATCCGGCGACTCCAGACGAACAATCCAGGCCGTGTCTACCAGGACCTTTTCATCGTGTCGCTGCCGGCAGGGGGTGCGGGATACGTCGCCAGCCCCGGTGACATTCATGCCTACGATGTGCGAACGGGGAAGCTGGTGTGGGTGTTCCACACGGTTCCTGAGCGCGGCGAAGTGGGTGCAGAGACGTGGCCTGAGACGGCGCTCGCGACCGGCAGCGGCGTGCACAACTGGGCCGAGCTCACCGTCGACGAAGACCGTGGCATCGTGTTCATTCCGACCGGGACGGCACGCTACGACTTCTATGGCGGCAACCGGCACGGCGCGAACCTGTATGCGAACAGCGTGCTCGCGCTCGATGCGAAGACCGGCAAGCGTATCTGGCACTTCCAGACCATTCATCACGATCTGTGGGACTGGGACCTCGCGACCTCGCCGAAGCTGCTGACGGTCAGACACGAGGGCCGCGATGTCGACGTGGTTGCGCAGGCGAGCAAGCACGGATTCCTCTTCGTGCTGGAGCGCGACTCCGGTCGTCCGCTGTGGCCCATCGAGGAGCGGCCGGTCCCGCAGTCGGATGTGCCCGGAGAACAGACATCGCCAACGCAACCGTTCCCAACTGCGCCGCCGCCCTTCGCTCGCCAGTCGTTCACGGAGAAGGACATCAACCCCCACCTGCCGGCAGAAGCACAGGAGAAGCTGCGTCAGCTGTTGCGCAACTCGGTGAACAAGGGACTGTTCACGCCGCCAAGTCTGCAGGGCAGCATCCAGATGCCCGGCAACAGCGGCGGCGCGAACTGGGGCCTCGCGGCCGTGGACCCGATGAAGGGCCGCGTTTACGTGATGTCGAAAGAGTCACCGGATCTACTGAGGCTTCGCGCGATGAAGCCGGGTGACAAGCCGGAGGATCGCGGACCGGATCCGAACCAGATTGTCCCAGGCACACCGGCCGGGTTCGTGCCATACACGGCGGTAGACCCGTACGGGTTCACGGGGGACGCGGCCTCAGGAATGCCGCCGATCACGCCGCCCTGGTCGCAGATCACCGCGTACGACTTGAACAAGGGCACGATTCTCTGGCAGGTTCCCAACGGCGACAGTACGCTCCTGATCCCTCGTGGTGTGCGGGGCACTGGCAGCCACCAGGCGCGCGCGGGAATGGTGGTCACCGCCGGTGGCCTGATCTTCATCGGCACACCTGACAACATGCTGCGCGCGTACGACGAAGACACCGGCAAGGTCGTGTGGGAGAAGCCGGTCAATGGGCCGATCAATGGTGTGCCGGCGGTCTACGAGATGAACGGCCGTCAGTACCTTGCAGTGGCCGTTGGTGCTGCCGGCACGCAGGACGACGATAGCGGACAGTCGCCTGGACGAACCGGCAGCGAGTACGTGGTGTTCGCCCTGAAAGCGAACTGAGGCTCGACTACGTTCCGGGATCGTCAGCCGACGGCCCGTAGATCGACGGTACCCTCGCGCCCATCGGCCGCAGATAGCTCGAGAGTTGTCCGCGGTGATGCACTGCGTCGAGAAGAAAGCCGAACAGCATGTCACCAAGCGTGGCTTCCCACACCACGTTCCCGTCCATCATCAGCCGCGCCTTGCTGTCCCACTTCGCATCGTCAAGCTTCGCGACGCGCTCTTCGAGCGCGGCAAGGTGCTTTTCGTAATGGGCAAGCGACTCTGTGACGCCCGGGGACGGCCTGACGACGTAGTCGACATCGCCCTGGTCGATGAGCTTGCAGGCGTCGTCAAGCTCCACGGCCAGCAGCCAGACGAGATCGGTGGCTGACGTCGAGCGCTCATGTGGTTTGTAATCGCCCTTATCCGGCGGGACCGCCTTGATGACGTTGATGAACGCCTTCTTCTCGGACTTGAGGCACTGCGCGTAGTACTCGCGGACGTTTTTCACGGCTCGTCCTCCTCGGAAGTTTCGGGGACACGATACCCGTTTGCCCGCGGAATCTCTATCTCAACGTCGGCCGCGAATGGTGGGAGCGTATGCCACGCTCAGTCCTGACGTAGCGCCACGAGTGGATCGATGTGCGCCGCCCGCCGTGCCGGGATGTACGCGGCCAGCATCACGACAGCCACGACGACGGGAACGATCAGCAGGTACGTGACGAAGTCGCCGGCGGTACCCGGAATTGCCGTCTGAATGAGTCCCCCGACAGCCGCGCTCGCGACGATGCCGACGAGGACGCCCACGACCAAGGGAAGCGTTCCCTGACGAAGGACCATTCGCAGCACCGACGTGGGTAGGGCACCCATGGCCATCCGGATGCCGATCTCGCGGGTTCGCCGGTTGACGGCGTACGCCATCAATCCATACAGGCCGATCAGGGCGAGTGCCAGCCCCATCGCACCCATGCCCGCGATCGTCCGGACGACGACGAGGTTGATGTTTCGGGCGCTCGCGTAATAGAAGGCCTCCATCGTGCGCATGCCGAGGATCGGGACGTCACGCCCGGTTTCGAGCACGGCGCTCCGGACATCTTCGGCAAGGGCAGCGGACTCGGCGTCCGTTCTCACGAGCAGCGTGTTTCGCGTCGGCGGGTTCTGCTGCCTGGCCAGATAGAGAAAGGGCGTCGAGTTCTGTGTGAACAACCGGAACTTGGAGTTGGCGGCGACGCCGACGACCTCGGCCCACACGGGATTGGGGCCGGCGAGGCGGATCCGTTTGCCCAGCGGATTCTCACCGGGCCAATAGCGTGCTGCCATCCCGCTGCTGACAATGGCGATGCGCGGCGTATCGGCGGTATCGGTCGCCTGGATGCCGCGTCCGCTGACGATCGGGATTCCCATGGTGTCGAGATAGGTCTCGTCGACCCGTGCAGCTGCGACGGTCAGGCTCTCGATCCCGGGCGGAAGTGTAAAGCCCTCAGGGACGATGGCCATCGCGTCGCTCCCATCCTGGCTCAAGGGAATGAACGATGTGAGCGCGACGGAGGTGACGCTGGGAATCGACGCCGCGCGTTCTTTCAGTCTCCGATAGAACGCCTCGCTCTGGTCACGGTCGTATCGTGCGAGCGCGGTGTCGAGGTTGGTCAGCAGGATGCGATAGGTGCGAAATCCTGGCCCGCTGCCGTACTCGGTTTCGAACGCGCGATAGAAGGAGAGCGCGACGGTCAGGAGCACGAGCGTCAAGGCGAGCTGTGACGCGACGAGCCCGTGACGTCCCCACAGTCTCGCCGCGCGTCCCGCTGGCATCGTCGTGTTGCGAAGCGTGACGGACAGATCGCGGACGCGGGTGCTGCGCCAAGCGGGGATGACGCTCGAAAGCAGCACGCTGATCACCGCGATGCCGAGACCCACCGCGACCGCGCGGCGGTCCAGTTCGTAGGTCAGACGCACACCGATGTCGCTGACGACTTGGAGCTGTCGAAACGACAGAATCCCAAGGTCGCCAATCGCAAGCCCCGCAGCGGCACCGGCGACGGCGACCAGCACGCTCTCAGTGATCAGTTGTCGCATCAATCGACCGCGGCCGCCGCCGATGGCGAGCCGCATCGCGATCTCACGCGCGCGTACGGGGGCGCGACTGGTGAGCAAGCCGGCCACGTTGGCACAGGCGACCAGCAGCACGGCCACTGCGAGGCCGATCAACATGAAACTCAGCGCTGCCGTGGGCGGGGCCTCGGCCATGCGCTGATCCATCTCTCGTCTGAGGAGCAGACCACGACGTGCGTTCGTGGTGGGGTATTCCTGGGCAAGAGCGCGGCCGATGCGATCGACTTCCTCGCTGGCTTGCGTGAACGAGACCTCGGGCTTCAAACGTCCCACGACCTCGAGTGTTCGAGTGTCTCGTTCCTCGAGGGTCGTTGGCTGGAATCCAGCGGCAAGCTTGGACAGCATCGCCAGCGGGACGTAGAAGTTGGGTGGCACGAAGTGTTCGGGACCGGTGAATCCTTCTGGTGCGACACCGATCACGGTGAACGGGTCGCCGGTCAAGCGGATTTCACGGCCGACGATGTTCGGGTCAGCGGCGAACTGCTGCGTCCATGTCTCGTGAGACAGGATGATGACCGCATCACGCCCGGCCACGCGGTCTTCGTCGGCCAGGAACGTTCGTCCGAGTGCCGGGGGGACGCGAAGGACGTCGAAGAAGTTGGCGCTGACTGCGAGCCCGAACGTGCCGCGCGCGGATTCGTCGCGCCGGCGAGCGAAGGCGACACTGATGCCGTCCATCGCGGCCAGGCCCTCGAAGCTTTGTGCGCGGTCGCGCAGATCGGCGTAGTCGGGATACGAGTTGCCGCTGCTGCGGATCTCGCCTGTCGGCAGCGTCGCGCTCACCGTCAGCAGCCCGTCCGGATCGGGTATCGGCAAGGGCCGCAGCATCAAACCGTCCGCGATGCTGAACATCGCGGCATTGGCGCCGACGCCGATGGCGATGGACAGGATGGCGACGAGCGAGAACCCGGGGTTCTTCGCCAGCATACGTGTCCCGTGCCGCAGGTCCTGCCAGATCGTTTCGAGCATCGCCAGTCCTTCTTGTCCGCCGTAGCCCGGAGGGCGCAGGTGGGTCGCAGACGAGTCCGTGGAGTGCAGATCAAGCGCCATGCCGGATGGGAGGCGGCGACCCCGACCAATTTTCCGCACAAAACGCGATGGCCGACAGGTGGGCTGTTCGCAGATGGGACGGAGCTGTCCGCTCCCGTGCGGCTGGCGACTATCAGGCTTTTTCAGCGGATCCGTCAGGACCTTGCAGGGAGCGTCGCCGTACCGTGTTGTTCGAAACGGTGGAGGCACGATGACGATTCGAATTCTGTGCATGGGAATAGCGGGACTTTTGTGCTCAGTTGGTGCGGCGGCCGCGCAACCGCTCGACGCGCCACGCCGGCTGTCGACCTCTCCGGCAGCGGCCACGTTCGAAGAGCTGCAACGCAGCGCCACCCCTGGCGAGATGGTCTATGTCGTGGACCTCGCCGGTCGGGAAACCAGGGGACGAGTCGTGATGCTGTCGCAAGGCTCGATCACCGTCGACACTGACGGAGCGCGCCAACGGCTTGCGGCGGCCGATGTAGGACGGATCGAGCGGCGCCGGAAGGATTCCGTCCTGAACGGCGTGTTGATCGGAGCCGGCGCAGGTGCGCTGGCAGGCTACGGGCTGGGCAAGTCGATGGACTCACCCGATTGTTCGGGAGCCGTCGAGTGTGGCCAGGGGGCGATGGTCGGCGCCGTTGGAGGGGTGGTGTGGGGTGCTGTTGGCGGATGGGTCGCGGATGCGCTCATTCGGAAGCGCGAGACGATCTATCAGGCACCTGGCTCGAAGTAAGACTCGCATGCGTGATCGCGAGGAGCGCCGTGCACGCGGTGTCGACGCGCAGTGTGCGCGGCCCGAGACCGACCAGCGTGAAGCCATGCGCGGCGAGCAGGGACAGCTCGAAGCCGTTCCAGCCACCTTCAGGTCCGATGGCGAGCAGCACGCGCTCACCCCGGCGCTGGGTCAGCACGGAACCGATCGACGAGGTACCGCTCGGATCGGCGACGAGCCGAACGCCGTCGCCAAACAGGCGATCGAGATGATCCTCGACGAGAATTCTGAATTGCCGGTGGATGGAGACCCGCGGCGGCCTCGTGTCGCGCGCCTGTTGCAGCCCCTCGATCAGCAGCGGACGATAGGTCGCTTCGGTGATGAGGTGGGTATCGAAGTAGTGCCGCTCTACGCGCTCGGCATTGGTCAGGATGATCTGCCCGACGCCAAGCGCCGCGAGTTGCGCCCACAGCCGACGGATGACTTTCGGGCGCGGCAGGGCAAGCAGAACGTCGACGCCAGGGCGAGGTGGAGCGGACGGCTCGAACACGCAGCGCAGTGTCACGCGGCCATCGTCCACGGCTTCGACGGTCCCGACGCCGAGTGGGCCATCGAGCAGCCCGAGGCGAACTGTCTGACCGGGTGTGACACGCAGCACGTCCACCAGGTGAGCCGCGCGCGCATCGGTGAGAGTGACGCACGACGCGTCGAGGCGATCGTGCTCGTCGAGGAGAATCAGGTTCACGTGTGGTGCGTCAGCATCGATTCCTATTGGTCGCAGTTCACGACCTGGCTATCGTCGGCGTAATAGCGGAAGGTCTGCGACGACGCCTCGGCCTCGACGATCAACGCACCGCCCTTCGATGACGCGGGCGCCGCGGGGCAGGGCGCAGACGGCCGAAACGGCCGCGTGGAAGTGATCCGGACACGAGCCGGCTCGATTCCGAGGCGTGCCGCCACCGCGGTGCGAACCGCGTCGGCAGCCTTCAATGATCCGACAATCATCGCCGATGTCGGCCGCTTCGAATCAGCTTGCGCGCCGCAGACGACGGCGCGGGTGCCCGCAACATGGACGATGTGCTGGCGCTCGGCGTTGCGCAACGTCACCTCGTATCCCGAGACGAGCGCCGGCGTGTAGACCATTCCTCGCTCCGGGCAGCCGAGACTCGAGTCCCTCCATTGAACCGGCGAGACGCTGACGAACTGGATCCGTGCCTGTGGGACCGACAACGTCGCCGCCAGGGTCCGCTGCGCGAGAGCCACGGCGTCGGCCTCAGGCTTGGTTCGTTCCTGGGCGATGGCGGGAGACGCGATCCACAAGTTAATGCCGATGACAACTGAGCCGAGAATCGCCCGGCCCGCGATTTGACAACGGCGCGGGCCCTGCGCGATATTCAGCCGCCCCGACGCAGTCCGTTTCAACCTCACGCCTTCACTGGAGATTCCCATGGAGTCAGCTCATTGGAAGGTGGCAGCAATCGCAGTTGTTGCCACGTGGCTGCTCCTGCCGGCCAGCCACCCGATGCAAGCCGCCGACAGCGACGAAGCGTTGATCGTCGAGTGTACCAGACCATGCGCTGCCATCACCGCGGCAGTCGCCGCCGCCGGAGGTGTCATCACTCAACAGTTTGAGAATGTCGATGCCATCGCCGTTCGAGTGCCACGAAGCGGAGTGTCGTCGCTGATCACCCTCGCCGGCGCCGACTCGGTCTACAAGGATGCTGAGGTCAAGCCGCCGGCGCCGGCTGCAATCGCGGCGATCAAGGGCCAGGTGTCAGAACCGCTCGATGCCGCTGCGCTTGCCCAGGGCCAGCCGGACAACTACAACTACAACCTCGGTTTCACCAACGTTGCGCCGCTGCATGCTGCAGGGCAGTTTGGGCAGAACGTGGTTGTTGCCGTCATCGACAGCGGTACCGCCAACGTTCCCGCGATACCTGCGTTGGCCGGCAGCGTGATCGGCGGTGAGACGTTCGTACCTGCGGCGCAGGATCCGCTCTCGGCGACGCACCGCGAGAACGGTGCTCACGGCACGATGACCGCCGAGATGGTAGCCGCTCATGCCGTGTTCCTGTTCTTGACCACCAGCCCGTTCGTGCAGGCACTGAATCGGTACGCGCCGGGTAGTGCGATTGCATGCTCGACGATTCCGAATAATTGCGGTCTGCCGCCCTCGATCGTGGCCAGCGCGGTGCCGATGACCGGTACAGCTCCCGCGGCCAGGATCTACGCGATGAAAGTATTCGCCGCGCGAGGCGGCGGTGCACCGGAGTCGCGCATCATCGCGGCCATGGATCGTGCCATCACGCTGCGGCGGAACTACAACGAGACCGGGGCCAACGCAGTCGCATCGGGCACGGGCACCGAGTCCGATCCGTTCGTCTACAGCGCGCTCAAGATCGACGTGGTCAACATGAGCCTTGGCGGTCCGACGCTGTTTGCCGGACGAGACGTCGAGGATCAACTGACGCTCGCAATGCTCGAAGTGGGTATCACGCTGGTCGCGTCCGCTGGCAATAGCGGTCCTGCCGCCATGACCGGCGGTAGCCCGGGGACCGGCTTCGGCTCGCTGACGACAGCTGCGGCGAGCACGTCCGTCCACGATCGCATCCTCGCCGACCTTCAGTTCGGTCCCGGCGCTGGCGAGATCTATCGTCCAACGGCGCATGCACAAACGGCGTACTTCAGCTCGCGCGGACCGACCGCGGATGGCCGCATCGATCCCGACATCAGCGCAAACGGCGTCAGCAGCTTCGTGCAGGCGTTCGTGGCATTCACGGCGACCGGCGCCCTGGTCGACTGCCGCGAGCCTGGCGCCGTTCCTGGAACCTGTCAGCCGCTCCTGGTCTTTGCCTCCGGCACGTCGTTCTCGAGCCCGACGGTCGCTGGCGCCGCCGCCGTGCTGCGCGCCGGGCACCCCACGAAGAGCGCTACCGAGATCCGGAATGCTCTCCAGCAATCCGCGAATCCGCTGGTGCTCGGTGACGATTCGACGCCGATCGACCAGGGAAATGGTGTCGTCGATGTGGCGGCAGCCGATGAGTTGCTCGCGTCCGGCAAGGTCAGCCCCCGTCCTCCCGACCTGAAGCGCAATGTTCATGACGAGGACGACGGGCTCGGGTCGGGGGGCAGCAGCGTGAAGCGCAACGTGGAGCGGGCCGGGTTCGACGTCGCGCAGTTCACGGCGAACCGCTACTCGAAGTGGGTTCGCGATCTGAAGCCGGGCGAGGTCAAGCAGATCTTCCTGCCCAGTGATTTCCTGACGTCGAAGTTCACGATCACGATCGACCGGGTCACGCCGGCCTTGCCGCCCGAGGAGCAGAACCAGTTCTGGGTATGTGGTCCAGCGGGGATGGAGTTCATCTGCGGCGACGACGTCTTCGTCCACATCGTGGATGCGCCAACCTCGTTCGACGTCACGCGCGGCGCCGCGTTTCCTAATTCACGGCAGCCGTTGACGGTCACGGTCGAAAACCCGCAGACCGGCCTCGTACGTGTCGCGCTGCAGGGCGACACGACCAACGCTGGTACCGTGTCGGCGCTCGTGACCGTGACACGGCAGCGGCGATTCGACGGGCTTCCCACGAGCGCCTCGATCATCGAGCAGGATGAAATCGACTTCGTCGAGGTCGACGTGCCAGGTGGTACCGGCAAAGCCGTGTTCGAGCTGTCCTGGTTGCAGAACTGGGCGCGCTATCCGACCAACGATCTCGAGCTCCTCCTGCTCGATCCCGCAGGCAACGTGATCGACCTTGGTGCCACCGCCAATAGCCCCGAGCGCGTCGAGATTGCCGATCCGACTCCCGGGCGGTGGACCGCGGCGATCGTCGGGTTCACGATATTCGGACACCGTGGCCATGAGAGCCATGCCGGTGACGACGGGCCGCGGAAGGACGTCTATACGTTCCGCGCGGAGGCGGACGGCCGACGTCTGAAGGCGGTGAAATAGGACCTGCGTGTATCGTGGGGCGGGACGAGCCCGCCCCACGCATTGTCCTTCTAAACCGTCGCGTCCAGCGACTTGCCGGACATCCTGGCGACGATCGTTCTGAACAGCGGTGCGCCGAACATACCAGTACCCGAGACGATCGGCAGTAGCGATTGCACGTTGAAGTCTTGCGTCAGCAAGTAGAAAAGACCGCCGGCAAGCAGGCTTGCACCAATCAAGCGACCCGATACCTGCCACAAGCCGTTGCCTTCCAGGCGCTCCCACTCCTCAATGACGCCGTTCCGTTCGATGTTGACGAGGAAGTTGCGGAACGTCTGATTGAAGATCGTCGGTACAGGCCGCTCGACGACGAGCCCCTTGGCGACGAGCGCCGCCACGACATCCCAGCTCTGTGCGGTCACGAAACCTTCCTGCGCGAGCTGGATCAGCACCAGCTTCTCCTTTCGCGTACAGCTGGTCCACAAGAGCTCGTAGTACGCGTTGGCGCGTCTTTGGAGATCGCGCACCAGGTCTCCGAAGGGCACCTCGTTCTTGTCATCGAAAGCGATCTTCAACTCCGACGGCAGCTCCACGATCGCTTTGAGGCCCTCGAGCTCGGCGTTCACGGCGGCTTCCCAGTTCGAGGGTTTGTAGTGCCACCAGCTGTCCCACGCGTGCCGGCAACTGGCTTTGGAGAGAGTGGCCAGCGGCACGTACCGGCGCTCGAAGCGACTCAGAAGGAGCGCGGCACGGCTCAGTGACACCTCGGGTGCATCGTCTGTGTAGATGCCGACGCGTTCCTCGCTGAACACTTCCTGGAAATGTGCAATGGGATCCACGCTGGTGGTGACGACGACGCCGCGTGGATGATCGGGATGGCTGATCAGCAGCCCCTCGAGCAGCTTGAGGACCAGCCGCCGGCATTCCTGGTCCACGAGGTGGGTCTCCAGATTCGATACCAGAATCCAGACGGTCTTATCCCGCTCGGGGGATTTCGCCTTGATGGCGTCTTCGACGCGTTGCAGGTACTTGGTGACGCCGTCCTCGGTCAGTTTCCGATCGAGCAGTCGTATGCGCGCAACGGCATCGACCATGCCGTGGACGAGCTCATCCTTCCCGGTCTTCGGAGGGCCAATGACCAGCACCGCATGCTTGCCATGCTGTGGCACGAGGTATTCGTTCCAGCGAGGAAACTTGCCGCCGGCTGGCCAGAGAATCCTGCCGCGTGCCCAGTAGACGCCTCCGATCGCGGCCGCGAGGATCCCGAATCCCAGGACAATGCCGAAATCCGACATCCCCCGCGACGTCACCGACACGTTGACGCTGGTCAGCGCGAGACGACCATCGGCTCCTCGAAGGCTAACCTGATGATGGCGACGGGACACCTGTAAGGCATTTGCGCCTGGCTCGTCGCGGGATGCCAGGATGTTCCAGTCGAGGACTTTCCTGACGCGTGATTGGCCTGTTGCCGGGACCACATCCTCCCGCTCCAGCATCTCGGTTGACTCGACGGTTTCGAGGAGGTTCAGATACGAAAAGTTGACCGCCGGGTCGAGCGGGTCGCGGACGGCCGCATAGCCGCGTAGGAGAAGTGCGCGTGTGTCAGGGGCGTAGTTGGGATCGTGTACCCGCTCGACGACGCGCGCCTGACGCGCCGTCCATCGATCGTCGACCGTCTCCAGCCATCGCTCGGCAGCCTTCACGTTCAGCGCGACCTGAACGATTCTCGTGAAACCAATCGCCGGAAGCGCTGCGATAACAATTGCCAGCAGGGCGAGTTCGAACGCGACGAATCTTCGCTTAGCCCTGGAGAGCGTGTGTGCGTCCGAGATTCCCTTTTGCCACCGCCGGGCGAGCAGGGTCAACAGGAGTGCGATCGCCGGAATGGCGATGAAGGCGAGATACAGTCCGTCCAGATTCAGATGCGCCCGCGGGCGATAGGTTTCGCTGAGCGCCAGGAGTTCGAGGACCGCCAGGATGGAGATTGCGTACATCGCTTTCATGCCGGCGGGCTTTGCCACCAAAACAGACTGCAGAAGGTCCCTCACGCGACGGTGCTTTGCAATCGAGTAGATTGCGAGAATCAGCACTACGATGGTCAGCAGTACGAAGTTGAGAGCCCCGAGGCGAAGTGTGCCAGCCTGTTGCAGCACCTCTTGCGCAAGCTCGGGTTCCAGTTCCTGGAACGTCACGATCAGCCAGGGTGAGTCGAGAAACACCTGCACCGGCTGCATGCGAAAGCGATGAGGGCGCCCATGGTAGTCGCCCATCCACCGGGCAAGTCGATTCGAGCGAGCTCTTTCGCGAACCTGCTGCGGATCTCCGACCTCCTCGAAGAAGTTCTCCTCGAGGCTCAACCCTTCCTCCGAGTGAAACAGCACTCGGCCGCTGGGTGCGACAATTGCGAACCCGTAGCCCGGCGGAACAACCGGATCGACAAGAGACTGCGGTCGTGCGTTCAGGCCAAGGAAGATCCGTGTCTTGCCGTCCGTCGGAACCGGCCTCGCGAATATCACGCCCAGCTCTGAGGTCGTGGGAGAACGCACCGGCTCGATCGTGAAGCCGGCGATCGGCTCGTGTGCGTTCGATGGCAGCCGCCACAGGCGGCCCGAAGTCAGGTCGCGGAAGTGCTCGAACGGCCGGTGCGACGCCGGCCCCGTGATCTGCTGCTTGGTCGTCCACTTGCGAACCTGGTCGCCCTGCTCGTTGAACCACATGACGACATCGAGCTCGAACGGCGCCGCCTCGATCCCGAGCGCTTGCCACAGGCCACACTGCTTGTTGCTCTCGTCGATGGTGCTTCGATCGACGCGCATTCGACTGCCCGATACCTTGCATTGCGCCAGCTGCGTTTCGATCGCCTGGGGATCTTTCAGAATCCTGTGCGCCAGCTGAAGGACCTCGCGCGTCTCCTTGTTCAGCTTGTCCTCGATCTGCGCGTGGAACGTGTCGAGCGTGGGATCGGCTGCGCTCGTGGGTGCTCGCACGAACGGCACGATGGCGCCGAGACCAGCGGCAGCGGTGGTGGCGACGATCATCGCGACGAGATCGGCGTAGCGATACCGCTCGCGAGGCATCAGCGTCCGCAGCTTGAAGAAAGGAATCGCGAGAAACAGCAGCATCACCGGGAGGGCGAAGAACACGAGCCACGCCGCGGGGACGCGCATGGCCTGGCGTTGCAGGTCGGCGCGCGAGGCAACTCCCCCGACGTAGAGCGTGCGGGTGGGCGCGTCCTTCGGCTCGCTGCCGGTCGGGAGAATTCCGGCGGACGGGACGGTCACAGCCTGGACGAGCAGCACGCTCGAGCGGCCGCCGAGGTTGAGCGTCTTCAGCACGGCCGTCGATCGCAGGTGCTTCTTGTCTGGCTCGACGTGCACCGTGGCGCGTTCGCGCCAGCTGAGCGACCACCAGCTGCCGGGGTCCCTGGTCTCGCCGAGCAGTTCACTGAGATTCCCGATTCGAGGCGTGCTGAGCTCCCGCTGCCAGACAACTTGTCCGTCTTCATTGGCCACGATCAGGTCGTCGAAATCGCGCCGCGACGCGGCGGC
>JAICEG010000092.1 GCA_025924295.1 Vicinamibacteria bacterium | reverse complement strand
GATCCTTGCTCGGGTCGAACGGCTGATCGGGTTCGACGTACGCATCACGCTTTCCGTTCCCATTCGCATCCCTGATGAGCGCGGTCCAGCCCTGCGACTTCATCTCGTCCTGCGTCTCGTCGAACATCTTCGTGTTGAGCCAGCCGATCACCTGTCCGCCGCCGCTGGTCCACAACGTGTGGTTCGCATCTTCGGCGAACATCAGGTGGTGCGTGCCGAAGCAGGTGCTGATGTGCGTCAACTTCTTCGTCGCCGGGTCGTACACGGCGAGGTGGCGGCCGGCGTTGTCCACGGGGAAGGCCTTCGCCGAGGGGTGACTCGAGCCCGCCTTGCACTCAGGTGGATTCGCCGTCGGCCGGATTGTCGACGTCAGCCACACTCGCCCCTTGTGATCGAGCATCGGGTTGTGGACGTTGTTCTTGCTGGTCCAGATCACCTCGTCTGCCCAGTACGGCGACGACTCCGGCATCTTGGGGTTAGTCGCCGGAGTGTTGGGGTCGCGCACGGTCAGCGGGATCTGACTCGCGGTGTTGGTGACGGGGTTCACCACCGGAACGTAATCGGCACTCAACTCGAGTGCGCCGTACACCGGGCCGTTCGGATTGATCCGAGGATTCCTGCGATCCGTCGACACGACATCGTGCAGGTATGCCTTCGGATCGGCCCAGTCCCACTGCGTGATGACGACGTTCCGTTCGACCCCCTGTGGCCGCTGCGGCGCGGGCGGAAGCGCGCCGGCGCGAACCTGGTCGGTCCAGTCCGCGAACATCTTCAGGACGCGCGCGCGGCCGAAGTTGTTCAGTTGGGTGCTCATCTGCGCGCCCGCCTGCCCGGACTTCACACGGCGATCCCATGCCGCGACGCTGTTGGGGAACGAACCGAGCGCCGCTGGCACTTCCCTCGTCGCCTTGGTTCCGATCGCGTGGCACGCGGTGCAACCGCCCGACTTCACGCTGCGGATCCAATCGCCCTGACTCTTCATGTTCGGCGAGATGCCGTTGCCGCTGTCGCCGGTGCCGGGGAACTCGCTCTTGGCCGGCATCTCCATCAGGGCGAGCCACTGCGAGGCCGGATAGTAATGTGCGGCTTCTGCCGGAGAGCTCGCTTTCACGGCGCGAAGAGCGAGCGTCTTACCGGGAGTCGCCTGGACTTTCGGCGAGTCCACCAACCCATACCCGCGCACCCAGACCCGGTAGTTGGCCTTGGGGAGATCGGGAACCAGGTAACGTCCACGATCGTCGGTGACGACGATCCTGACGAACGGCGTGGGAAGATCGCTCGTTTCGGCGATGACCCAGACGCCGGCCTCTGGCCCTGAGGGGCCGGTCACCGTTCCTGCCAGATCGTCGTTGTCAATCGCGATGTTATCGCCCGTCGTCTGCGCGGCCCGCGTCCCGCTGACGATTCCAGCCCACACGACAAGTGCGATGATGATTCCGAGGGTGAGTGGCTTTTTCGACATGATGCTCTCGCCTTTCGTTCGGCCGCTCTACGAGTACGCCGGTCGAATCCCCTGCCAGTAACCGGAAGTCGCGGTGAGGATATCGCATCGCGGCGCCGGCTCACAGGCCTGTTTGACTGCCTGGCACCGCCGCATAGACTACACCTCGTCCTTACCGGGGAGGTGTCGCGCCACTGGCGACCGCGGTCATGTCCGTCCGCCCGCCGGCCAGGCTCGCGGGCGCCCAGGAGGGCGAGCCAGGTCGACAACTTCCAGCTGGTTGCTGACGTAGCATCGCGCTCGTAAGATCGCCGCATGCCCCAGTGCGCGTCGTGCATGGGTGATATCAGCGCCTTCACCGAGCGCTGTCCGCACTGCGGGGCAATACCAGCAGCCGCCGCCGGCGGCAGCAGCCAGGACGGACTCGACTTCCGCATCTCCAATCACGATCCGCTTGGTGATGCGCGCTTTGCCCCCGGCCACCTCTTCGCCCGCCGCTATCGCATCGTCAGCCTCCTCGGTCGTGGTGCGATGGGAGAGGTCTATCGCGCCGACGACCTGCGGCTCGGACAACCGATCGCGCTCAAGCTTCTGACTCTCCCGCTGGCGCGGGAGCAGCATGTGCAACGACTCGCGTCAGAAGCACGATTGGCGCGAGACATCACCCATCCGAATGTGTGCCGCGTATACGACATCGGCAGTGCCGACGGGTGGCACTATCTGTCGATGGAGTACGTCGACGGCGAGACGCTGGCCTCGCTGCTTCGACGCATCGGCAGGATGCCACGCGAGAAGGCCATGGACATCGCTCGCCAGTTGTGTGCCGGACTGACGGCGGCGCACGACGTCGGCGTGCTGCATCGCGACATCAAGCCATCGAACATCATGATCGACGGACGCGGCCGCGTCCGCCTCATGGATTTCGGGCTGGCCGTTCCGACTGGCGGTGCCCTCACCGGAGACGTGGTGGGAACACCCGCCTACATGGCGCCCGAGCAACTCGCGGGTGATCGCGCAACAGAGCAAACGGATCTGTATGCGCTCGGCCTGGTGCTCCACGAGGTGTTCACCGGCCGCCAGATCTTTCCGGCTCGTTCGTTCGACGAACGGATTCGGTTTGGATATGACACCCCGCTCGATACGTCGCCGCGAGAACTCGATCCGGACATCGGCTCGATCATCCGCGCGTGCCTGGCGCGCGACCCGGCCGCACGTCCCGCCTCAGCGCGCGCACTGACGCACGCGCTTCCGGGAGCGGACGCGCTCACGGCGGCCATCGCCGAAGGCCGGCTGCTCTCGCCCGACATGATCGCGGCGGCAGGAGAACGGGGTGAGATTCCCCCCGTACGAGCCTGGGCGCTTGTCGCCGTCATCGTCGCGGGCGTGCTGCTCGTCGCCGCACGGATCGGGGATCCCCTGCAACTCCGCCCGTCAACCATTCCAAAACCGCCGGATGCATTGGTTGAGAACGCCCGAGAGGTCCTGACCGCCGCTGGTCACACATCGGCCGCGCGAGACTCAGAGCACTGGTTCACCGCAGAAGTGGAAACGACAGAGTCCGGCCGGGCACCAAACGCTCGCCTGCGCCGCCTACGGTTCACGTTCCGTCAGAGTCCGTCCTATCTGGTTCCCCAGAACTTGTTCCGGGTCGTCACCGCGGAAGATCCTTCTGCGACGATTCCCGGGATGGCGTCGGTCAGCCTGGATGCCGACGGTCGACTCCTCGATCTCGTCATCACGCCCGCGATGGACGATCGCGCCGTGCCGCCTCCAAACTGGGACGGCTTGTTTGCAGCCGCCGGACTGAGCCCGAGTGCTTTTCGGGCTGTGGCACCAGACATGGTGCCCCTGGTGCCACACGACCAGCAACTGACGTGGCAAGGGCAGAGTGACAGTTCGGCATCCACCCGGATCAACGCCGCCACGCTGCGCGGACGGCCTGTCTACTTCAGCGTCACGGCCCCAGGCATATCGACCTCCTTCAGGACGCAAGGTCCGATTTCGGCGGGGGGCCCGATCCTCGTCGAGGCGACGCTCTGGCTCGCGATCGTCATTGCATTCATCGCCAGCGGCCTGATGGCACGCCACAACTATCGTCGCGGCGAAGGGGATCGGCGCGGCGCACGGCGCCTCAGCGTGTTCATCGTTGTCGGGGGAACGATGTCCGCAATGCTGCGAGGCCATCACGTGCCGAATGGCATCGATGAAGCGAGTTTCCTGCTTGTCACGACGGGATGGGCACTCGCATGGGGAGCGTTCAGCTGGCTGATCTACATGAGCATCGAGCCGTATGCCCGTCGTCTCTGGCCTGCGATCTTGATCTCGTGGCAGCGCCTGCTCGCTGGCAGGCTCATGGATCCGATGGTCGCGCGCGACGTCCTGTTGGGAATGGTCGTGGGAGTCGGGATCGTTTCGATCCGCTCGCTCATCAGTGAGGCGGCGCAGAACGATCTGCTGATCCTGCAACTCGAAGCGTTGCGTTCGACGCGGGCGTTCATCGCGATCTTACTCATCACCATTTTGAACGCGGTGCAGAACTCGCTCGCCGGGCTCCTGTTCCTGTTGCTGGTTCACACCGTCGTGCGGCGCACATGGGTCGCAATACTCATCATGGCGGTGCTGTTCCTGCCCTTTATCAGCGGAGGAACGGCCTTTCAATCATGGACTCTCGCTGGCTACTTTCTGATGGCCGGATTCGTGCACGTGATGATTCTCATGAGGGTCAGCTTCCTCGCTTCAATCATCTCGCTCCACTGTCAATTCATGCTGTTGCTGGCGCCGCTCACTCTCGACACGCGCGCATGGTATTTCGGCTACTCGATCGTGGCGCTCTTGGTCATCGGAGCGCTCACGCTCTACGGCGCTCTCGTGTCATCTGCATCTCAGCGTCCGTCGCCCCACCCACTTCGCCGCGAGCTATCAGCGCCGACAACCGTCTGAGTCGGGCCAGGGGTCAACGCCGGCGACCATGGGCCCCGCCATCACCATATCGGCATCAGCGACGCGACGCGGCCCCAGCAGCGCATAACCGGCCAGGCCTTCCTTCCCCTTGTCGACGTGCCACAGGTTTCGACATCTTTTGCACCCGAAGAAATCAACGTCCGGCGCGAAGAGAAGATCGGAGAGTTCGGCCAGGACCTGCTCGCCATACGCGATATAGCGGGCGGCCGAGCCTTCGGGGCACAATGCCGCCGATGTCTCGAGAGAGTTCCAGACACGGCGCGTTCATCTCGTACGCACGCCATGACGGCGAAGAGATTGCTCATGCGCTGCACGGGCGACTCGCGGCCGAGGTGCCTGACGTGCCGGCGTGGCTCGATCGTCTCGAGCTCGAAGGTGGCATCGGCTGGTGGAAGCAGATCGAAGAGCAGCTGGCACGCGCCGAGTTCCTCTTGCTGATCATGACGCCCGCCGCCGTGAAATCCGAGAACACGCGTCGCGAATGGCGCACTGCGCGGCAACTCGGTGTCTGCGTCTATCCGATCGCGGGCGCACCGGGCGGGCAACTCGATTACGCGTCGCTCCCGCGATGGATGGGCAAAGCGCACTTCTACGATCCGCAACTGGAATGGGAGAAACTCGTCGCCCACCTGCGGCGCGGATGCCGGGCGACGCGCGTACCGTTCATGGCGCCGCCCATGCCATCGGACTTCATCGGGCGCCCACGCGAGACGGCTTCCGTCATCGATCTGCTCGTGCAGCGCAAGTCGGGCAGCCGGACCGCCAGCACCGCGGCGTTACGCGGCGCCGGAGGCTTCGGTAAAACGACGTTGGCCACCGCGGTGTGCTACGACGATCTCGTCCTCGATACCTTCGACGACGGCATCCTGTGGGTCACGCTCGGACAGACTCCCAACATCCTGAACGAGTTGATCAAGCTGCACGCCGCGCTCACCGGCGAGCGCCCCGGGTTCGTGGACATCGAGGACGCGGCCCGTGAGCTGACGCTCCGGCTCGAGAACAAGAACTGCCTGCTCGTGATCGACGACGCGTGGAAGTCGGCGCATGTGGCGCCGTTTCTCCGCGGTGCGGCGGGTTGTGCGCGGCTCATCACGACGCGACTGTTCGAGGTGGCCGTTGACGCGAGTCGCGTCGACGTCGATCAGATGGACACCGGCGAAGCGACTGCGCTCCTGCTCTCGCGCGCGGGTATCACGCCGGTCGACGAGGAGCCCTTTCGTCGTCTGGCCAAACGGCTTGGCGGCTGGCCGCTGCCGATCAAGCTGGTTGGCTCGGCAATGCGCCAACGGATCGCGCGCGGCGACAGCCCGGAGCGAGCGTTGGACTACGCCGTGCGGTCGCTGGAGAAGCGGGGCATCACGGCCTTCGACAAGGCCGACGCGGTCGAACGGGCGGAAGCGGTGACCCGAACGCTCGGGGCCAGTCTCGACCTGCTGTCACCCGACGATCAGCGCCGCTGCGCGGAGCTGTCGATCTTTCCCGAGGACACCGCGATTCCCCTCTCGGCGGCGCAGGCGTTGTGGCGCCTCGACGACATCGACAGCGAAGATCTGGCGCGCCGGCTCGACGATCTCGCGCTTCTCGAATTCGACCTGCGGATCGGCACGCTCCGCATGCACGATGTGCTGCGATCGTTTCTTGCCGCGCGAGTGGCCGACGCCCCTGCCCTGCACGGCGCGTTGATTGACGCATGGGGCGACCCGTTCGCGCTCACCGATGCCTACGCGTGGCGCCGCTATACGTTCCATCTGCACCGGGCTGGGCGGATCGATGCCGCCCGGGCGCTGCTCCTCGATCCGAAGTGGCTGGCGGCAAAGCTCCGCGCGACCACCGTCCAGTCGCTGATCACTGACTTCGAGCCGATGGCCGGCGACCGTGTCCTGGCGTTGATTCGCGGCGCACTGCGCCTTTCCGCCCCGTGCCTCGCTGTGGATCCATCTCAACTGCGAACGCAGCTGACGGGCCGGCTCCTCGAGCGCGACGAGCCGGAAATCGTACGGCTGCGGCAGGCGTTGGAGAGATCCGCCGATGAAGCCTGGCTCACACCGCTGCATCCGGCGCTCGACGCACCTGGCGGCATGCTGCTCATGACGCTCGTTGGACATGAAGGTGGAATCACGGCGCTGTCGAGTGCGGCCAACGACGGGCCGCTCGTGTCGGCCTCGAATGACGGGTCCCTGCGCCTGTGGGATTGGGACCACGGGCAGGTGCTGAATGAACTGGAGCATCGCACGAACCTGGCGGCCGAGGCCGTCGCAACCAGTCGCGATGGAACGATCGCCGTCAGCGGCGGCGCCGACGGACTCCTGTATCTCTGGGATCTCGTTCGCGGCGAGCGTGTCGATGCGTTCCGAGCCGAACGAGGCCCGGCGTTCAAGGCCGTCGCGATCTCGGGAGATGGCCGTCTCGTCATGAGCGGATCGCGCGAGGAGACCGTGCGTGTCTGGAACGTCGAGGCGCGAGCCTGGCAGACCGATCTGGACGGACATCGAGAACGCGTCACGGCGGTCGCGTTGACGCACGACGGTACGCGCGGCGTCTCTGCCTCGGACGACTGCACCATCTGCGTCTGGGATCTCCGCACCGGAGCGCTCGAGCGCCGGATCGAAGGGCATGCCGGTCCGGTCAATGCGGTGGCCATGACCGGTGATGGCAAGTGGGCCCTTTCAGGCTCGAGCGATCGAACGATCAAGCTCTGGGACCTGACGACCGGCGCGTGCGCGCAGACGATGACAGGCCACGAATCGCGCGTGACCACGGTCGCCATCGCCGCGGACGCCTGGCGCGCGCTCTCCGGTTCCGCCGATCAGACGGCGCGACTGTGGGATCTGCACAGCGGTCAGCGGCTCGCCACGCTCGACGGTCACAGCGACGCGGTGACCGCCGTGTCGATCGATGCCTCCGGTACGCGGGCCGCCACGGGCTCCGCCGATCGGGCGATCAAACTCTGGCGGCTCGACGATCTACGGCCGTTCGCACCGCGGCCCACTCACAACGGCGCCGTGACGACCATCGTCTTCAATGCGGATGGACGGCTCTGCGCATCCGGCGGCGGCGATGGGCGAATCATCGTGCGTGAGATCGAGTCGGGACGGGTGCTCCAGACGATCGACGCGCACACGGCCCCGGTCCGCTCGCTGGCATTCACCGATGACGGTGCATGCGTCCTCTCATCCGGCGTCGAGCACGTGTATCGCATGTGGAACCTGGACGACGGCGGCGGTGTGTGGATGCCGATTCGACACGCGGCTCCCGTCGACTACTGCGCCATGAGCGCCCGCGCGCGGCATCTGATCACGGCCTGCTCGGACCGCTGGGTCTACGTGTGGGAGGTCCCAGGCGGCGTGCTCGTCGAGCGCTATGGTACGCGGCGGTTGTTCGATCACCTCATCGACCCGTCGCCGCGCCGCGGCGATTTGCCCGATGAACTCTTCGGCGATCGCTACATCCAGGGAGAAGACGTCTACGACGTCGCGCTGATGCGGATGGCGTCCGACGGCGCGCACGCCGTTCTCAGTGCGACGCTGCGCGAAGCGGCGAGTGAACGCGGCGAGTCGCGCCGAGTGCGCGCGTCACGCGACGGCGCGTGTCTGCTCGTTCTCGATCTGATCAGCACGCAGGTACAATCGTTGACGGTACGGCAAACCGAGCCGGTCGTCGCATTTGCGATCGACGAGCCGGCCACGCGGCTCGCCTGGGCCCAGGCCAGCCACGTCATCAATGTCTGGGACCTTCCCGGTCGGGCGCCACTCGCGACCATGCGCGGCCACAGTGAACGCATCAACGCCGTCGCCTTTACTCGTGATGGACGGTTCGTGGTGTCGTGCAGCCGCGACCGCACGCTGCGCGTGTGGGATGCGGCCACCGGGCAACAAGTCGCCGCGTACACGGCCGATGCGGCACTTCGTTCGCTCGCAACGGCGCCGAGCGGGTCGTTCGTTACGGCGGGTGACACGTCGGGCCGTGTACACATCCTGCGGCTCGACGGTATCCGGTAGACTCCGCAAGCGTTGACTCGACAACGGTCGCGAAACACGATGTTCAACACTGCGCTGACTCACGGAAGTGAGGCAGGCGTTTCGGCGCCGCACGCTGGATCACTTCGTCCGGTCGAGAACCGGCGCCTGAAGATCATCGGCCTGTTGCTCGGAGGGGCAGGCGGTGCAGCACTGGCGTTCATCGTCAATGAGGCAGCGGCGGCGGCGGCGTTTACGCTTCAGCAACTCGCGATCTGGCTTGCACTCGGGGCGATCGCGGCGAACGTCATCGCCGTCGGCGGCATGGTGCTGCGAGCCGGGTTCGGACAGGCGCGGGCCGGGCGCTATGGCGAGATACGCGTGCGCGCGCTGCAGTTGACCGCCGCGAACCTCGCCGCGCCGGCACTGGTGTGGGCGATCCTCATCGGAGACGAGGCCCTCGAGAAACGCCTCGTGGCTGCCGGGTGGGAGACCTGGCCGGAGCTCGTGTTAATCGGGTCTTGCCTCGCGGCCTGGCGACTGTGGCGAAGGAGTCGCCAGCACGAAGCGATCTCCGCCGACGAAGCGCTGGCTCGCGACGCGCGGCCACCCATCGTCTATCTCCGCTCGTTCCGCGACGATGGTGGGATCGTCATGGAGGGCGGAACACCTTTCCAGTGGATGATGTGGGTCGGTCGTGCGGGGTCGGACGAGGAGACGATTGCGAGGATTCTCGCGCGATTGGGTCCGGTGATCGCTGTCGGGAAGCCTGGGGAGCCGCTGCCCGAACTGGGCGCTGCGCGCCTGTACGTCGCGCACGACCAATGGCAGGAGCGCGTCCTCGAGCTCATTCAACAGGCACAGCTCGTCGTCATTCGCATAGGTTCGTCGCAAGGCGTGCTGTGGGAAATCGAGCAGGCGCTCGCGCACATGCCACGTCAGCGGCTCGTGCTGGCCGTGCTCGGAGATGCGGCCAACGCGCGCACGACGATCGAACACCTTGCCCGCATGATCGGCAAGAGCATCGAGGACGCGCTCCCCGAAGCAAGGCTGCGAACCTGGCAGACGCTGCTTCAGGGTCAGTCACGCCGCCGGCTCGGCGGGTTGATCTGGTTTACGCCGAACGGCACCGCGAAGATTGCGCCCGTCCAGCGACCGGTGCGATCGTTCTGGAACATACGGCAGTTCACCGATCGGGTACGTGTGCACGGTGCGCTCGAGCACGCGTGGGACGAAGTGCTCACGAATCTCGGCCTCCGCGTTCCTGGTGACGCCACTCGCTCGCGGCTGTACGCCATCGGGCTCGCGGTGTTCCTTGGCGCGTTCGGCGCGCAGTGGTTCTATCTCGGAAATCGACGGCGCGGATGGATCTACCTGGCGACGCTGCCGCTGATGCTGCTGCCGATGTTCGTCTCCTTCGCCGACGCGGTCCGATTCATCCTCGTCGATGCGCACGAGTTCGAGGCCCGCTGGGTGAAAGCACGCTAGCCTCGAACTCGCACATCGCGCGGGCGTGTGTGTCAGCGTTCCTGGTCGCGCTCGCCGGTCGCCGCTCCTTCAGCCAGCCCGCGGCCGCCGGTCGCTGTCGCGTCGCTGCATCCCGCGATGGGAGCTGAACCGACCCCGGCGCCGCAGTCCTGCACTGACCGCCGCGGGCGAATGATGCCCTTGGCGAGATCCGCCGCATGTCGCGCATCCTCCGCGCGCTCACCGGCGAGCGACATCGAGATCGCGGTGTTGCCGGGATGGCAATCATAGGGCAGCAACATGCCACCATCGAGCGGGGTCAGCGGGAACGAGATCGTGAACGGCCTCTCGTAGGTCATCGGATCGTCGAAGGTCGCCTGGTACTGGATGACGTCGTTGGCGACACGACGGAACCGTTCGGTGATCTTCATTTGCTCGCTGTGCTGGACACCGTTGCCGTTGACACCGACCGCAGTCTGGTTCGTCAGGTTGGTCGTTTCGACGACGAGCTCCTCACCTTCCCACCAGGCGCGCGAATCACCGAGGTACTCGCGGATGCGCTGATTGATGTGCGGGCGGCCATCCGTATAGAAGATGCGCGTGTCGGGCAGCATCTCGTACGAGAGCGCCACCACGCCGGGAGCCTGCACGATCCGGTTGCCGTTGCCGTAGATGACGCGAAGGGTCGATCCGGCGATGCCGCGCGTGATGCAGCGCTCGTAGAGCGAGAAGTCGCGCCAAGAATCGAGCGGGCCGGGACCGTAGGTGCCACGCGGCATGAGCCGGCCCTGCGCCTCCGGCTTGATCGCGGGCAGCCGGCCATCGGCGGGATCGACGATCAGGCGCGTCTGCGGAAACGCACGCCGAGCGTAGTCGAAGCGGAACGAGCTCTCCGCGCTGGTATCACGCTGGGTGGCCGCGCGCTTGACCTGGTCCACGCGCGCCTGGTACGCCGCGTCATCGAGGTAGAGCGGCTGCGGCCCGGCCTGGGGCGCGGGGCCACCGCGACCCCCGCGGCCGCCGGCCGCCATGGGCACGTTCTCCATGTCGTCGCTCGACCACACGCCCTGGAGGTCCGGGTCACCCCACGGGGTCCGCGGCGCCTTGTAGTCGACCGTCTTGCCGCCAAACGCGGTGATGACGAGCGACGGCGTTGCCGTGCGCTCCTGTCCAGCGATCGTCCAACCGCCGGTGGCCGACAGCGCGAACACCGCCACGGGAAGCACGACCCAGCCGAACGTTCGCATGATCATCATCTGCTCCTTCAGAGGAGGCCGCGAGAAACCGCACGGCATCATGCGGATCTTAGCCCACCATCCCGCCGGGGGCACTTCAGGTTCCTTGACGGGCAGGTAAAAACGCGCGATGGTATTGCCTGGCGTCGATTCACGCCCAACCTCACGAGGCTCCGCCCCGGCCGGAGCCATCGCGCGAGGCAAAGGGGGGCACACTCCCGAATCGGTCGCGTCAACCTCTGATCACTACGGGCATGCTGCTGGGGAGCAAGCCGTGGTGTGTCCGGAGGACGCGATGACGACCAACAAGGATTTCAAGCGCCTCGTGCGGGCGCGCATGGGCAAGACCGGGGAAGCCTACACAGCCGCCCGCGCGCACATCCTCACGAAATCCCGCACCACTTCAAAGCCGGCAGCGGCACCCGCATCGCTCGACTACGCGGCGCTCGCCGGCATGAGCGATCAGACTCTCAAGGAGAAGACCGGCTGCAACTGGGAGCGCTGGGTTCATATGCTCGACTACCACGGCGCGGAAGACATGCGGCACGGTGAGATCGCCACACTCGTCCGGCAGAAGTATAGGATCGACAGCTGGTGGTCGCAGATGGTGACCGTCGGATACGAGCGCATCAAGCGGCGTCGCGCGCTCGGTCAGCGGCTCGACGGCAGCTATGAGGCGTCCAAGTCGAAGACCTACGCCGTGCCCGTGACGACGATGTTCGACGCGTGGGCCGAGTCGCGGCGCAGGAAGCAGTGGCTGAACGAAGCGTCCGTCACTCTGCGCACTGCCATTCGTCCGAAATCGATCCGCATCGGATGGCGTGACGGCACGATCGTCGCGGTCTGGTTCACACCAAAGGGCGCGGACAAGACCGCCGTCGCGATCGCGCATACGAAGCTCACGAGCAAGGTGGACGCCGATCGGATGAAGCAGTACTGGTCGGAACGTCTCGACGCGCTCGGCGCGTGGCTGTCGCGCACCCCGCGCGGGCGACGAGGTCGCGGCGCGGTGAAACGCGAGGCGGCGGCCATCGTCTGACACCACTGAGAGGGGTTCCGCACTCTGCGGAGCCCCTCGCGGATGGCGTTGCCCGGGAGGTTGACCGCGAGGCCACCGTCTGGCGGGCCGTCGAAGCGGTCAAGCACCAATACGCCGATGCCCCGCTGTCGCAGTGCAAGGGCAAGGGCAAGGCCGGCGATGCCCGCTCCTGCGATCACGACGCGGAGATTCGACGTGTTCATCCGATTACCGAACCATGCCCAGCCTCGATAGATTTGCTGAACCCCTCAAATATTCCATGCGATGTCCGGATTCGACTCCTTTCTGCGTAACGACTAGTGACGGTGCACACGTGAATAGTGACGGTGCACACATGAAAAGGATTCAAGCAATAGGAGTTTGAGATGCCGACGATTGCCGATTTTTATGTGATAGACGGTGGCTCGTTCACGTTCTCGACGCCGGAACCAAATCCGTTCACCCCTCCGGAGGTCGTCGAGTACACGTTCAGCGCGCCTGCCGCGGACGCGGGTACTCGGTCCATCTTGTTTCTCCGCTTTCATCCCCAAGGAGAAACGGACTGCCGGGTCGAGATATTTCTTAACGGCACGCTCATCCTGGGACGCACGCTGACACCAGGATTCGAACGCAGCATGCACGTGGCGATTCCGCGGGGTCTCGTCGTGCCAACCGACAACACACTATCGGTCTCGAAGGTCGACGGCGGTGTGGTTCTGACGGTCTCTGAACTGGTCCTGTTCTTCCAGGCGACCATCAACTAGCGGGCGTTCGCTGGTTGTTCCTGGCAACGTCCGGATGTTCGCGGCGCTGATCTTGCTCGATTCTGCACAAGGACGGAGCCGCCCACAGCAAAGCACAGAATGTCACCTCGGACATCCGGAGTGCACAGCACGAAACTGTAAGCACGTGTTCCAGAACGGAACTCGATGAGAGGCAGGAATCCTCAGAACCGCACGAGGCTTCATCCAGCTTATCAATTTAACTAGGTGCACAGCTAAAGGTTAGCGGGCAGCGCCCGATATCCTCGGCTCGCGGCCCAGATGGCTTGACGGTTGCCTTCTCGCAACCCATGCTCTCCATCCCCTTCGGGGTTCGATCGACGTTCATCGTCCTCGCTGCACTGATCCTCCCGGCGACAATCGCTGACGCACAGGTACCCCAACGCCTGATTTCCAAACTGGACGCGCCGCTCTCGTCCAGCGTCCGTGCCCGTCACACAGACACCAAGCGGGTCATCATCCGCACCACCTCGGACGGCATTCCACGCCTGACGAATGCGCTCAAAGGCAACCGCCGTTTCGTGCGGCGCCATCACGCGACGATCAACGCACTGACGGCTCACGTACCGGTCACCGAGCTCGAAGGCCTGTCGAAGCTTCCTTTCGTCGAATCGATCTCGGAGGACGCGATCGTCAGGGCCGAGCAAACAGCCTCGGACGCGTCGACGCTTCGAGGGACGCTCGGTCTGCCAGTCCAGTCGCCCGGCGGCGACGGCGTGGGAGTAGCCGTCATCGACTCTGGCCTGGAAGAAGGACCGGAGTTCGCCGGCCGGATAGAAGGCTTCTACGACTTCACCCAGGACAGTGTGAAGTGGGCAGCGCCGACAGACGGTTACGGCCACGGCACTCACGTCGCCGGACTGATCGCCGGCAACGGTGTGCTGTCGAACGAGCGCTACCGTGGCGTCGCACCGAAGGCGCGGCTCATCGTGATGAAGGTGCTCGACGAGAACGGCGCGGGCTACACCAGCGACGTGATCGACGCCATCGAATTCG
>JAICEG010000091.1 GCA_025924295.1 Vicinamibacteria bacterium | reverse complement strand
GTTCCCGCCGCGTTGAAACTCGTACGGCACCGGCTCGATCGACGCATGGAAACCCGCACGACCGAGGTCGTCGGTGATCAGATCGACCAGTGGTGACGCCTGGCCACCAAGCGCGAGCAGCGGAAAAATGCGAACTTCGGTTGCGACGCGGCACATCTCGGCAATCGCCTGCCGATGGAAGGTGTCACCCAGTTGCGTCGTGTAGAGAAACAGGAAGTGTGAGCTGAGTGCGAGATCGAACGATCGATCGGCGAAGGGAAGTGCCGGCAGCCCCGCGTTGACGTAGCGACCTGATTCGCGGCCAGCGTCATAGTCGTCGAGGAACGCGCTCATGGCCGCCATCCGGATTGCGCCGAGCTCCTCGACCGATCGAATCACGTCCCACACGAACTCGTGGTGATTCTGCCTCGTCTGCTCGAGGATGTTGACGGACGTCGCTGCGATGCGTTCCCTGATCTGGCTCGCCTCCCACTGGTACAGCGGATCGCAGGCGACCACATGTGTGCCGCGCCTGGCAGCTTCGCAGGCAAAACTGGCCGGACCGGCGCCGCAGTCGACGATCCGCTGATCGAGTTCCCGGTCCCTCAGGACGAACATGCGCCGGTACTCCTCGAACGAGCGTCCCCACCGCACGACCTGATCCAAAGTGAACATCACGCTAGGTAGGGCGGGTCCTGCCTTTGTGGACCCGCCGGGTCTTTAAAGAGCAAGACCCGGCCTACTTCCGCCGGAACAGGCCCAGATCGATCGACCGGCCCATCTCGTAATAACCAAGCGGGCTCGGATGAATGCCGTCGCCGCAGTTGAATGCGGGGACCAGCAGGTCCGGATTGGCTGGATCGCGAACGACCCGGTCGAAGTCAATCACATCGTCAAACGGGGCCTTCGTCCGGATCCATTGATTGACCTCATTCCGAATCCGCGTCTTGTCAGGATTCCACCCGCTGTTGGTCGCCGTCGGCGCCACGTTATGACGGGGAATGATCGTCGCGCCGACGATCCTGATCCCTTTTGCCTTGACGCGCTTGACGATCTCAGCCGTGCCTTCGATCACGCTTGCGGCCGTTGCCCCACGGCGGATGTCGTTCGTGCCCATGAACAGCACGACGTCGCTGACGCCGTGATGGGAGAGAACGTCCCGGTCCAGTCGCTCGAGACCCGGCGTGCTGTCAGGCGGTGGAGAGAGCCCTTCGCGTGTCACGGTGTTTCCGCCGATACCTTCATTGATCACCGCCTTGAGGCCACCGTCTGTCCCGCGGCCCTTCTGTGCGGCATCGTGATCGAGTCCCAGTCGGAGCGAGAGCACGTTCTCCCATCGGTCGTGTGCGTCGAGCGTGCTGCACGTGCCGTCGGTGATCGAGTCGCCAAAGGCGACGATCGTACCTGGTGACGATGGTGAGACGACGTCGATCGCCTTGAGCCACCAGGTGGCGGTCGTCGTTGTCCCGAAGGGCCCGGCACTCTCATCCGCGGCGACGTCGCCGCTGCCGTCAACACTTCTGTATGAGGTGACTGCCGCGTTCGTGTGCTGACTGGGTCGAACGGTGCTGCCTCGAACGTGCAGGCTGACCGCGAGGTCCTGCTGGGCGCGAACAGCGATCGGCAGCGGATCGCTCGAAACGGTTCCACCAGGAGGGAGGGTCACTTCAGTAGCACCGCCGAAGGTGAGCGGTCGATTAGACCCCGCGGCCAGCAGCGCTCCTCGAACCCTGTACCCGACGAACGCGCGTCCGATCGCGACCGGCTCGGTTCCGAACGTGTTGTCGAGGCGGACACGGATTGCCTCGCCCGGCACGGTCACTCTTGCCAGCATCCGAACCGTCGCGTTCGAGATGCGGTCTTCACCCAGCACCTGCTGTGAGGTGCTCCAGGCCGTGACCCAACGCGTGCTGGGTTGCTGTCCCGTGGTTGGAACAGAGAAGTGAAGTACTCCGAGCAGGACGATGACAACGGCTGATGTTTGACGAAACCGCCTGGTCATGAGCGCTCCCTTTCGATCAGCATCCTAACGAATTTGTAAGGGGGTCGGGAGTCATTTGCGGACCGTCGACGAACACGGCGAGCTCCGATAACGCGGTCGACGACAGCAGATACCGCTGACGGTGACGCACTGCGAGCCGCTGGGTGCAGGCGAGGAGATGCGCGACGCCGGCTCGCGCGTCCCTGACGTCCTCGGCGGTGGCATCGTCCCGCACATATCCCCACATGTGCTCGACGGCGTTCAACAGGCGGCCCGGGCTCGGCACCTCGCGGAGAATCGTCGTGAGCTCGTCGAGAAGTGTCGCGTACTCATTGTTGTTGCGCATGCGCGCGACAGCTCGGCCAAGTGCCTGGTAGGTCCGTGGGCTGCGAGCCATCACTGAATACTTATGTTGCGCCCAGAGCTCCTGCGCGCTGCGCGGTAGCGGAATGCGCCCCTTCTCCTTCCCGACGTATTTCTTCCGCAGCAGCGTGATCTGCCCTTCAGGAGCGGTCACGAACGATTTCGGCCATCGCGCGCGAGAAGTACTGAACGTGAGGGGGGTCCGGTCCATGTATCCCCGCAGGCGCATTTCAGCAACGAGTTGTTGATGGCGAACTGCGAGGCCGCTCACCGCCGCTGTCCAGCGCAGTGTCTCGGGATGCCGGGCGTATCCCGGCTTTCCGTTCGTCAGGATCGAGTGAATGCCGTGCAGTTCGCGATGCTCACCGAGCAGGCTCCCGCGATTCAGATAGCCCGCAGCGAGATCCCAGATTCGCATTGGCGAGGTCCGGCTAAAGCCGGACACTACGACGATCGGCGGCTACTCGACGATCGTGATCTGAGAGGCCTGCACTTCGAATGGCTTGAACTCACCGCTGCGGCCGTACTTGTCGGTCGCGGTGACGCTGAATCGAACGATCCCGACAGGTGTGTCCTCGGGGACGACCCACTTGGCCACCCAGAATTCACGTTCCGGCTGCTTCACCGTCGCGCGGTAGCGCATCGGGATGTCCACGGTCTTCCCAGCGACGTTGATATGCACGACCAGCTGAGCCGACTCTTCGCGCTTGCTGGTTGAGGGATCCGCAACGAACATGCGGAATCCGACCGGCTCGCCCCGCTTGAACCGGTTCCGCAGGATGCAATTCTCAGGATGACCGGGCGGCTGGAACAGGGCGATGTCGCCGTAGACGATCAGGCGTCCTTGTCCCGCAGGAGGCGGCGCCGGCGCCGACTGCGCGGTCGCGCTGGAATCAGAAACGGCCGCAACGAGAGCCACGGTGACTGTCGTCAGGAGCGCGAGTCGTCTGGTTGATCGCATGGCGGCCTCACAGCAAAACGTGACGTGACGCATTGTAGCAGCCTGGCCAGGGCGTGCCTATCGCCGCTCCGGCTTGACCAGCACCGCACCCGTCGACATCGGCTGCACGCTTCGTTGATAGATCGACAGATAGCCCGTCGCTGCAGGCAGCGGCACATCGCCACGGCGGGTGCGCCTGGCCTCCATCTCTTCGGCGGGGACATCGAGGTCGAGCGTGCGAGCGTCGAGGTCGATGAGAATGCGGTCGCCGTTCTCGACCAGCGCAAGCGGTCCTCCGACCGCCGATTCGGGTGACACCTCCGCGATCGTCATGCCCTTGTTGCACAGGCCTGATAACTGACCGTCAGAGACGAACGCCACCTGCTCCTCGAGGCCGGCCGCGTAGATGGCAAATACGACACGCGAGGCCGAGCCCGCCATCGCAGGTCCACCTTTCGGTCCACATCCACGCAACACGAGCACCTGTCCGGGCTTCAGTTCACCTCGCTGGACCCCGCCGATCGCTTCCTGCACATCGTCGTAGACCACGGCTGCTCCCGTGAAGCGACCCTCATTTCCCGGGCGCTGCAACCCGGGTCTCACAATCGCACTGTCAGGAGCAAGCGAGCCACGCAACACGACGATGGACGCATGTGCGGCGAACGGGTTGTCGAGCGGGCGGATGACAGCCGGGTTGCTCACGGCAACACCGGCAAGGTTGTCACGCAGCGGGCGGCCGGTGACCGTGAGTGCATCGAGATCGAGCAGTGGCTGAAGTTGCGCGAGCAGCGCGCGGGCGCCACCGGCTGCCTCGAACGCGTCGATCGTGTCCGGGCCATTGGGCGCGACCGCGCTCAGCACCGGGACGTGCTCGCCAAGTTCGTTGAAGGTCGAGAACAGATCGACGTCAACGCCAGCTTCGACCGCAGTCGCCTGCAGATGCTTCACGCAGTTGATCGATCCGCTGACGGCGAGGACCGACGCAGCGGCATTGCGGAAGGCACCCGGCGTCAGGATCTGCCGCGGCGTCAGGTCTTCCCAGACCATCTCCACGATGCGCCGGCCCGACTGGCGCGCGAAGTCGAACATCCGTGGGCTGTTGGCCAGCACCGGCGCCGCACCGGGCAGCGTCATTCCGAGCGCTTCGCAGACGATGTGCATCGAGTTCGCGGTGCCCATGCCGGCGCAGACGCCAGGGCCCGTGATCGCGTGGTCGCACATCCCGGCGAGGGTTTCTTTGGACAGCTTTCCGAACATCGCCCGCACCGAGCCGATGAACACTTCTTCGATGTCGACGTGCTTCCCCTCGAAGTAGCCACTGGGCTGGTAGCCGCAGATGACGAGGATGGTCGGGATGTTGAAACGGCCCGCTGCCATCAGGTGAGCGGGAGGCGTCTTGTCGCACGAGGAGAGGCAGATCATGCCGTCGAGTTGTGCGCCTTCGACTGCGATCTCCATGTCGTTGACGATGAGGTCGCGGCTGGCCAGCATGTAGCCGCCGCCCTTGGCGGCACTGATGATGAAATCGCTCGGCGCGGCGGTGCGAATCTCGAAGGGAAGGCCGCCGGCCTCCCGCACCGCGTCTTTCACGACCCTGGCGATGCCGTCCAGATGGCTGAAACAGATCGCCAGCTCGGACGAACTGTTTACCACCGCAATCTTCGGTTTCAGCATGTCGGCGTCGCTCAGGCCGAGCGCCTTCCACTGGGCACGACGCACGGCTTCACGCGGAGACCCCGGCTCGAAATTGCTGCGTAGCGCTCTTGGCATCTCAGGTTCCAATCCGACGTAATCTATCAGGCCGCAGCCGCCAAGAGTGAGGAGGTCCTTTGCCCGCGACCAACACGCAACCGAACACGCTCCACGAGCGGAGCAGTCACGTCCTGACGATGCCGTGGTACGCGAACTACGTCCTGCTGATGCTCACGCTTTGCTATGTGGTGAACGTGGTCGATCGATCGCAGGTGCTGGCCGCGTCGGTTCAGGCGATCAAGGCGGAGTTCGGCGCCTCCGATTTCCAGATGGGCATGCTCAGCGGGTTGCCCTTCGCGTTGTTCTATTCCCTGATGGGCATTCCGATCGCGGCATGGGCCGATCGTTCCAGCCGCCGCAACGTGCTGGTGCTCGCAGTGGCGACGTGGAGCGGGATGACCGCGCTGTTCGGCACGGCTGTCAACTTCACGATGCTCTTTCTGACCCGCATCGGGACCGCCATCGGCGAGGCCGGCGGCAGTCCGCCCTCGCACTCGCTCATCTCCGACTACTTCCCGAAGGTACGGCGTGGAACTGCCTTCGCGATTTACGCGCTGGCAGTGCCGGTTGGTACTTCGATCGGTGCCGCGATCGGCGGGTGGGGAAATCAGAATCTCGGATGGCGGAACACCTTCATTGCGATCGGCCTGCCCGGCATCGTCCTGGCCCTCATTGTCTTTCTCACGGTGAAGGAGCCGCCGCGCGGCATGTCGGATGGAACGGCGGGCCGGAGCGTCGCCCAGAAGACGCCGGGCATGATGGAGGTCCTGAAGTTTCTGTGGCAGCGGGCATCGTTCCGACACCTCAGCCTGGCGTGCGCCCTTCACTCGGTCGTGTGGTACGCGAGCGGCGCCTTCAACAACGCATTTCTCCAGCGCTCGCACGGAATGAACGTGGCCGAGGCCGGCTACTGGATCTCGATCCTTGCTGCGATTGCCGGGATCGGCACGTTCCTCGGTGGCTACCTGTCCGATCGCCTCAGCGCGCGGACCAACGACCGGCGCTGGTACATGTGGGTGCCCGGTGTGGCGACGCTCATCTGCGTTCCGTTCCAGTTCCTGGCGTATCTGTCCCCGAATCTGGCCGTCACGCTGCCTTCGTTCGTCGGCCTCATGCTGATGGCAGCCGTCTTCTTCGGACCTTCGTTCGCCATGACCCAGGCACTCGCAACATTGCGGATGCGCTCGGTGGCCACGTCGCTACTGCTGTTCATCCAGACGCTCATCGGGAATGGGCTGGGGCCATCAGTGACGGGCCTCATCAGCGACTGGCTGACGCCGTCGTTTCAAGTCGACTCCCTGCGCTATTCGCTGGTCATCATCGGCGTCGTCAACTTCTGGGCCGCGATACATTACATGGTGGGCGCGCGGAGCCTGAAGAGCGATTTGGAGCTGACGGAGAGGTTCGCGAGCGCGCAGTAATCCGGCGACTCTCACGCTGAGAGGTTGGACGTCGAGAAGGGGATGTTGAGACTCACTGATAGCGAAAAAGCCATGCTCGATGGCCGCAACGGCAAGGCGCGGCAGAAGGCAATGGAACTGCTCGTTCGGTACGCCGAGGCGCTCGGTGCCGAACGATTCGTCGACACACGGAACGTCGCGGGCGTGCCGGGATCGGCAAACCCGTTCCTGCAGCGCTACTACGCCGGCAAAGATGCCGACGGACGAGACGCGATCTTCTCGTTCTTCGATCTCGACTCCGACGAGCTCGTTGACACCCCGGACGCCGTCGTCCCCACCTTTCACCTGCAAGGCGGAGCGGACCCGCGTGAGTGGCAGACGCTCGGCGTGAAGGTCGAGATCTTCAGGAACTACCAGGAGCGTGAAGCCTTCGCCGCCCGTCATGACGTCACCATCCTGAAGACCTGCACTCCATATCTTGCCGGCAACGTTCCGGCCAAAGGCGAACACTGCGCCTGGATGGAGTCGTCGGCGGTGATCTTTGCGAACTCCGTGCTTGGCGCACGCACCAACACCGAAGGGCGGGAGAGCACGAGCGCGGCGATGCTGACCGGTAAGATCCCGGACTGGGGGCTGCATCGCACCGAGTGCCGCTTCGGAACTCACCGCGTCGACGTGCAGGTGCCGGTCGACTCGGTGATGGACTGGGGCATGCTGGGCTACTTCGTCGGCGACGTTGTACAGGAGCACATCCCCGTCGTGGCCGGCGGTTTCGAGAGGCCGGAGATCGTTCGCCTGAAACACTTTGGCGCGTCGGCCTCCTCATCCGGCGGCGTTGAGATGTATCACATCGTCGGGACGACTCCTGAGGCCGAATCGATCGAGATGGCGTTTGGACCGAACAAGCCAATTGATCGGTTCACGTATGACGAAGCCGCACGGCGCCAGGTATACGATCGGCTGAATGCCAACGCGAGCGATCCGAACGTCGATTTCGTGATGCTGGGATGTCCGCACGCCGCGCTCGATCAACTCAGGGAAGCGGCCGCGCTGCTCGAGGGCAAGCGCGTCAGCGGCAACTGTCACCTGTGGATCTTCACGTCCCGAGCGGTCGACAGCGAAGCCCGGCGGCTCGGATACGTGAAGGCGATCAACGATGCCGGGGGCGTGGTGATGACGGACACCTGTTCGGCTTTCGCGCAGGCGATTCCGCCGGGGACGAAGGTCGCCGCGCTCGACTCGGCCAAGCAGGCGCACTACCTGCCTGCGATCCTCGGCGTCCAGGCCTGGTTCGGATCGACGAAGGACTGTATTCAGGCGGCCATCACCAGCCGCTGGAGCGGAGAACGACCATGAGGGTATCCGCAACGATCGTGCTGCGCGGGCGAGGAGTCGTTGGCGGCCGCGCCGAGGGCGAGGCGCTCGTCACGCGCGAGACGATTCCAGGCTGGGGTGGCGTGAATCCTCAACAGGGCGTGATCACCGAAACACACCATGAGCTCCGCGGCCAGAGTTTCAAGGACAAGGTGCTCGTCTTTCGCGGCGCCAAAGGATCGTCAGGCTGGTCGGCGATGTATCACACGGCGCGACTGGCAGGAGCGGCACCAAAGGCGCTCATCTTCAACGAGATGACCACGAAGGTGGCGCTCGGGGCGGTGGTCATGCGGGTGCCGAGCGTGACCGACCTCGATCGCGATCCGCTGGATCTGATCGAGACCGGCGATTGGGTGATGGTGGACGGCGATCTGGGCATAGTAGAGATTCAGAAACGCGGGTAGCGCGTAGGCCGGGTCCTGTTCCTTGGACCCGGCGGAGAGACAGCGTGAAACGTCTTGCAATCATTCTTTTGGGTATCTGCAGTCTCCTTGGTACACGAACAGCCTCCGCGCAAGAGGCCGAGCCCGCTCGCGTTCGCGATGCCGCGGCGCGTGCGATGGTCGCCATCCAGAAAGCCCAGGAGCCGTGGTACACGACGAACAAGCAGGTATGCGCCTCCTGTCACCATCAGTACCAACCTGCGCTGGCGTATCGCGTGGCGCGGGACCATGGCGTGCCCTTCACGGAGTCAATCGCTCGCGCGGATGCAACGAAGGCATTCAACTTCTCCGATATCGACCGAGCGGTTCAGTATTCCTATGTCATCGAACCGGCCGTCGATGATGCATATCGAATGGTGGCAGCCAACGCCGCCGGCGTGAAGCCGAACTTGACGACGGCAATCTACGCGCGACTCCTGATCTCGAGACAGAACGCGCGCGGCGACTGGGACGGATTTCATCAACGCCCACCCTCTTCGTACAGCCCTGTGACGATGGCCGCTCTCGGGCTGCGAGCAGTACAGGTCTATCACCACTCGTCGCAGAAGGCTCAGGCCGAGGCTGCCGTTGCGCGCGCACGCAAGTTCCTGGAGAGCCACTCGCCGCGCGACACCGAAGAGCGCAGCTATCAACTGCTCGGCCTCCGCTGGGCCGGGGCGCCTCGTGCGAGGCTGCAAAACCTCGCCCGTGATCTCAAGGGCACTCAGCGGGACGATGGAGGCTGGAACTCGGTCGCCGGCCGCGAGAGCGACGCGTACTCAACGGGGCAGGCACTGGTGGCGCTGCGCGATGGCGGCGGCGTAGCGATCATCGATACCTCGTACCAGCGTGGAATCGAGTTCCTCATGAAGACGCAGGCTGCCGATGGCACGTGGCGGGTAGCGTCGCGGCTGCATGCGCCGGCTCCACTCAGCCCGCCGTACTTCGATGCCGGCTACCCGCACGGTCACGACCAGTTCCTGTCCATGCAGGGTGCGAGCTGGGCGGTGATGGCGTTGTCGTATGCCCTCGAGCCGGCGCGGCCGGTTGCCCCTCCGGCCTTGCCTGAGACGGAGCCATCCGGTGTCGAGCCGTGGGTCGAGACGATGATCTTCGGCACGCGTGACGATGTGCAGCGGTTGCTCGACGGCGGGGTGAGTCCCAATGCCGCGACGAAGTCAGGTGGGACGACCGCCTTGATGATGGCGGCGCCGGACGTGGGGAAGATGACGCTCCTGCTCGACCGCGGAGCCAACGTGAACGCGCGCGCGAACAGCCGCTTCTCGGCGTTGATGGTGGCCGCCCAGTATCAGGAGGGGGATCCGGCGATCAATCTTCTGCTCGATCGCGGGGCGCAGGTTGCTGCGCCCGCCGAGGGTGCACCAGTCTTCAACGCGAATCCGTTCTTCCTGGCGTCTTATGCGGGGAATGCCACGAGCTTGAAGCGCCTGCTCGCTGCCGGCGGCAAGCTGGACGAGGCGATGATTGCGATTGGCACGTCGCGCACCACGCCCATGCTCGGTGCGTTCAAGTTTGGTGATATCGAGGTGGCACGCACGCTCCTCGATCTTGGTGCGCCGGTCGACTTCGCCGACGGCAACGGCATCACGATGCTTGGCCGCGCCGCTCTCAACAACGACGTCGAGATGGCCCGCCTGCTCATCACGCGCGGCGCCGCGGTGAACGTCGTTGACAAGCTCGGCATGACGCCGCTGCTATGGGCAGCGAACATCGACTTTGGCGACACGCAGATGATCGAGTTGCTGCTGAAATCAGGCGCGCAGGCGAACGTGCGGAACAAGGACGGCCTGACGCCCCTCGATCTGGCGCGCAAGTGGGGACATGCGAACCTGATGCCGGCGCTTTCAGGAACGAAGGCGACGAATTCGCCCGAGAACTAGGAAGGCCATGTCTGAACACAGAGCAACCATCACGTGGACCATGGGGCAGGGTGAGTTCCTCAAGGGGCGCTACTCGCGCGAGCACACGTGGACATTCGATGGCGGTGTCACTGTGCCTGCATCGCCGGCACCCACATCGGTCAAGGCGCCGTACTCGAACGCGGCCAACGTCGATCCCGAGGAGGCTTATGTGGCGGCCATTTCGAGTTGCCACATGTTGACGTTCCTCTGGGTGGCGTCGCAGCAGGGGCTCGACGTGACGAGCTACGTCGACGAGGCTGTTGGCGTGATGACGAAAAACGAGCGCGGCACCCCCTGGGTCAGCTCCGTCGTCCTGCATCCTCGCGTGACCTATGCGAGCACGCATCCGAACCAGGAGGTGGAGGAGGAGCTCCACCACAAGGCGCATGAAGCGTGTTACATCGCCAACTCGGTGAAGACGACGATCACGGTCGATCGCCAGTTTCGGTGAATCTTCATCGTGGGGCGGGTCTTGTTCTTTAGACCCGCCGGGTCCACAAAGCAGGACCCGGCCTATGGGTGGTCTCCTACCGTCGATCGAGATTGTCGGTCAGCCGTTGCTGCAGCGCCGCGAGATCGATCGTGTGGACCGAGCCCGGTCCGGCGAGATCGAGCGCATGCGCTGCGGCCGTGCCCATCGCGATACACGGTCCCATCACCCTGATCGCAGACAAGGCACTCACATCCGCATCAACGCACCGCCCGGCCGCCACGATATTGTCGGCATCGCGTGGGGTCATGCAGGACAGCGGGATGTAGTAGACGTGCCCCGGCTCGAATCGCTCCCAGTGAACGAGATCGCGGGCGTTGTGCAGTTCCACCCACCAGGCGCACCGTGCCGCGGCGTCCGGTGGCCGGGCGCCCGAGCGGATCTCGTCGAGTGTGAGCTGGCGGGAGCCGACGATCCATCGTGTCTGCCGCAGTCCGGGATTGCCATACGTGCGGACCTTTGCGTTGGCAAAGATGCGGGGAAACTCGGCGCGCAGGAAACGAATGACGTTGTCGGCCTGCCGCCGCCCCTCGAACACCATGTGCGCGCCGGCTGTCGGATCGAGGGGCGTCTCGAAGTGCGTGACGTTCGCGAGCATCACCGTCTTCCCTGGAAAGTGCATCAGGAAGCCGTCGTGACGCACGAGGTCGTACTGCTTGCCGCGTTCGGCCAGCCGATCGTGGACCTCCTTGATCACGAGATCCTTGACGGCTTCGGTGTCGTACCCTTCGATGATGAAGTTCAGCGAGCCGTAGACCGGGGCGTCGGGCTCGCGAATCTCGAGCCCACTCAAGTAGCACAGCGTGGCGTCGCCGGAGGCATCGACGTAGGCACCCGCCTCAACACGAACGGTGCCGAATCTGGTGGCAAGCTCGAGATGTCGCACACGCCGCTGTTCGAAGAGCACATCAGTGAGCACGGCTCCCACGAGCGCGCGGATGCCGGCTTCCTCGACCTTGCGTTCGATCCATCTCGCCAGCCTGACCTCGTCGTACTGGAACGTGATGGTGCCAGTCATCGAGACCCGTCGGCTGAGCGAACCTTCCGCCGTCAAGTCCGCGATCAGGTCGTCGGCGATGCCGCGCGTGATCTGATATGGCTCGGAGCCGTGGGTATACAGACCAATGATGGTTCCGATGATCGAGCCGACCGCCTGACCACCGAGCGAGGGGGCCGCATCGACAATCACGACGCGGCGGCCCAGGCGCGCCGATTCGAGGGCGGCCGCCACGCCGGCGATTCCCGATCCAAGGACACAAATGTCGGCAGTGATGACCGTCGGTGCTGATTTGGCGGGGCGTCGGAGGACGCGCGTCGTCGTTGCGGGCATTCGTCAAATATACTGATTGAATCGAGGAATCATGCAACTAGCTGATCGAATGACGCGAATCGGAATCGAGTCCGCCTTTGAGGTCCTGCAAAGGGCCCGCGCACTCGAGGCGCAGGGGAAGAACATCGTGCATCTGGAGATCGGCCAACCCGATTTCCCGACGCCGGCCCACGTCAAGGAAGCCGCGAAACGGGCGCTTGACGAGGGGTGGACCGGCTACGGTCCGACACCTGGATATCCCGACTTCCGCCAGGCGATCGCCGACTACATTTCCACGTCGCGTGGCATCGCTGTCACCGGGCAGAACGTCATCGTCGTCCCGGGCGGGAAGCCGATCATGTTCTTCTCGATGCTGGCCGTCGTGGAACCGGGAGACGAAGTGATCTACCCGAATCCCGGGTTCCCGATCTACGAGTCGGTGATCAACTTCCTCGGCGCGACACCGGTGCCCATCCCGCTCGTCGAGGCGCGCGGCTTCTCGTTCGATCTCGATCTGTTCGAGTCGAAGCTGTCGAGCCGCACGAAGATGATCGTGCTGAATTCACCCGCCAATCCGACCGGCGGCGTGATCCCGAAAGCGGATCTGGCCCGCATCGCCGATCTCGTGCGCAATCGCGACCTGCTGATCCTGAGCGACGAGATCTACTCGCGCATCTGCTACGAAGAAGTGCCGTCATCGATCACGCAGTTCGACGGGATGCTCGAAAAGACGATCATCCTGGACGGCTTCTCGAAGACGTATTCGATGACCGGCTGGCGCCTGGGCTATGGCGTCATGCCGGTGTGGGTTGCCGAGGCGGTCGACAAGCTGATGGTCAACTCGAACTCGTGCACGGCGAGTTTCACGCAGCGCGCCGGCCTGGCGGCGCTGAAGGGTCCGCAGGACGATGTGGACAAGATGGTGGCGGAGTTCCGCCGCCGTCGCGATGCGATCGTGAAGGGCCTGAACGAGATTCCCGGGTTCCGCTGCACCGTACCCGCCGGTGCCTTCTACGTGTTCCCGAACATCACGGGCACCGGCCTCTCGAGCCGTGAGCTCGCCGACATGCTGCTCAACGAGGCAGGCGTCGCGTGTCTGAGCGGGACGGCCTTCGGCAGCTACGGTGACGGCTACCTGCGTTTCAGCTACGCGAACTCGCTGGAGAACATCCAGGAAGCGCTGGCGCGCATCAGGAAGCTCTCCGAGCGGTGGGCGACGGCATCGGTCGGTCGCTGACGCAATATCGCTCTCGCACGCCGGGTCGCTACTTAGGCGCGGCGATCAGTTCAGGCTCCGTAGTCACGCTGAAGCGATCACCTTGGGCGACCGATGATGTAGCCGCACGTAGGTTCGCGACACGTAACCCCAGGGCATTACGACTCGCCCTCATCTCGCGCCCGCGGCGAATCCGTGGCTTCGATCGACGACCTCGTGTCGCGCAGCGAACCGCGCGAACCAGTTTGCGAGCGCTCGTGGTTCGACCTGCGCGCCCACGAGGCCAATGTGTCCATCCGGACGCAACACGTAGAATGCCGGTCCGCGAATCGATACCGCCGCCAGCGCGTGGGCGTTCTCCGCATCGTCGGGGATTTCGTGCACGCGCAGCATGTCGCCCAGCCCGAGGCTGGCGAGCGGCGGCACCCGCTGTCCGATCGCGAGGAGGTTGAACGTCGTGTCGTCCAGCCGATCGAACAGGTCCTCGCGCGGCCCATTCGACTGGAATCGGAGGTGCAGCCAGGGAAAGCGATCGCCCGCCCGCGGTCCGTGCGCGGGCGCGCCGTCGAGCCGCTGCGACAACGCGCTCTGCCGATAGCTGATCCCGATTTGCGACAGCGTACGGAACGCAGCCTTGCGCACCTGCGTCCGCCTCATCGCCAATCCCACCAGCGTCGTCATGACGCGTGTCCGGAGGAGGCCGGCGAGCCAGTTCTCCGAGACGACGAGCCGGAAGGC
>JAICEG010000090.1 GCA_025924295.1 Vicinamibacteria bacterium | reverse complement strand
GAATCCGGGTGGGCGTGGCGCGCCACCACCACCTCCTCCTCCGGGCACGCCACCGGTCGCGACGTTCGGCGAAGTCGGCGCCGGGTTCCCCGATGGGTTGCCGTTTACGCCATGGGCCGCGGATCTGAAGAAGAAGCGGATGGCGGTACAGCAGAAGGACAACCCCGATGCGCTCTGCCTGCCGATGGGCTTCATGCAGTTCCACACGCACGGCCAGCCCCGGAAGTTGATCCAGACGCCCGAGATGATCGTCATCATCTACGAAGCCAACTACGGTCTTCGCTACATCTTCACGGACGGCAGGACGCTTCCGCCGCAAGGCGAGCCGCAGCCCTGGTGGTACGGCTACTCGGTCGGTAAGTGGGAAGGCGATACGCTCGTTGTGGAGACGAACAACCTTCGCGGCGATGGCTGGCTGGATGTGCGCGGCAGTCCGTACACCGAGCAGGCGAAGATCACCGAGCGCTTCCGGCGCCCGACCTTCGGTAAGCTGGAGATCGACATCACTGTCGAGGATCCGATGGCCTACACCAAGCCGTTCACGGTGAGGGTCAATCAGCAGATCTCGGTGGACGATGAGTTGATCGAGTTCATCTGCAACGAGAACCAGCAGTTCAGGAAGTTAATCAAGATTGACTGAAGAAAAACGGACTGAGTTAGTCGCGCGCCTGCGCGAGACGATCGATTTGCTCGAATCGATCGCTGCTGACCGTACGGTTCTCGCAGGCGTGCCTGACGATGAGCGGAAGAGATTGTTGCAAGCCGTTGCCAACGTCTACAGTCCGGATCGCGTCGAACGGCGGCGGATGTCGAAGGTCGTCGCGCGCGAGCGCAAGGCTGCGCGCGTGCAAAGCGACCAGGGCATGCTCCACGAGACCGGCATCCGTTCTCTGCGTCGCAAGCCGATCTTTCACACACCGAACGTGTTCCCGGCCGTAGCGGTGGCCGACGGTTTCGAGCCACACGATGTACACGAGGAGGTCGAGCGAACCGATAGCCCGGAGCCCAGGGCCGAGAGCCGGGAGCTCCAGCACTGCTACGTGTGCAAGCAGAAGTACACGACGATTCACGCCTTCTACGATCAGTTGTGTCCGTCGTGCGCAGAGTTGAATTTCACCAAGCGCACCGAGCGTGCGGACCTCAGCGGCCGGGTGGCACTGCTGACCGGAGGTCGCGTCAAGATCGGCTACCAGGCGGGACTCAAGCTCCTTCGTTCAGGCGCTCGTCTCATCGTCACGACTCGCTTTCCGCGCGATGCCGCCAGGCGATACGCGAGCGAACCGGACTTCGGTGAATGGGGACATCGACTCGAGATCTTCGGGCTCGATCTGCGCCATACCCCTAGCGTCGAGGCGTTCTGCAGGGAACTGCTGGAAACGCGCGATCGCCTGGACTTCATCATCAACAACGCGTGCCAGACGGTGCGGCGGCCACCTGACTTCTACGCCCACATGATGGCGGGCGAGACGGCGGCGCTCAACGACATGCCCCGGCACGTGCGCCGGCTGGTTGGAAACTACGAGGGGTTGAGGGGGTATCACCTGTTAGCCGGGTCCCAACAGCAGGACCCGGCCTCCGACAGCGCGCTGAACGCCGGGTCCAAAGATCAGGACCCGGCCTACCGGAAGGCGTACGGGCTCACGCACGCGGCGGCGCTGTCACAAGTCGCGTTGCTTCCCGAGGAACTGACGGCGCAGAAGGATCTGTTCCCCGAGGGGCAGCTCGATCAGGATCTGCAGCAGGTGGATCTGCGCGGCCGGAATTCGTGGCGGCTTCTCCTGGCAGAAGTCTCGACGGTGGAACTGCTGGAGGTTCAGCTGGTCAATTCTGTCGCGCCGTTCGTGTTCAACGCGCGTCTCAAGCCGCTCATGCTTCGCACGCCCGAGTGCGACAAGCACATCGTCAATGTGTCCGCGGTGGAAGGGCAGTTCTATCGGAACTTCAAGACCACGCGCCACCCGCACACGAACATGGCGAAGGCGGCGCTGAACATGATGACGCGGACGGCTGCCGCCGACTACCACCACGACGGCATTCACATGAACAGCGTGGACACTGGCTGGGTGACCGACGAGGATCCGGTCGAGATCGCGTCACGAAAAAAGGACGAGCAGCGATTTCATCCGCCGCTCGATATCGTCGACGGCGCCGCGCGCATCGTCGACCCGATCATCAATGGATTCAATACCGGGAAACACGTCTGGGGACAATTTCTCAAGGACTACAGGCCGGTGGATTGGTAGCTGTTGGTGCCCGGCAGCGTAGTGTCCGGCTTCAGCCGGACCCACATCACCCTCGAACCGGTAAACTAGAGGGATGGAAACAATCAATTTCACACGCGGGGTGCCCGCCAATGAATCGTTCCCGACTGCTGAATTGATAGACGCCTCGACGGCTGTCTTCAAGTCGCATGGGAACCAGATGCTTCAATACGGACCGTCGCGCGGCTTCGAGCCACTGCGTCAGTGGCTCGCCGAGTGGCAGCACGTCGACGTCGACCGCGTCATCACCGCCAACGGGTCGCTGCAGCTGATCGAGTTTCTCTGCCTCCACATGATCAAGCCGGGCGATCTCGTGTTCACTGAGTCGCCCAGCTACGACCGTACGCTCGGTTTGCTGCGCCGTCATGGCGCGCGCGTGGTCGGCATCGAGATGGAGCCGGATGGTCCGAACATCGATGCGCTCGAGAGCGCGTTGAAGAAGGCCGTCCCGAAGTTCTTTTACCTCATCCCGGACTTCCAGAATCCGGCCGGGGCGACGTGTTCGGGGCCCAAGCGTCGTCAGATCGTGGAGCTCGCGCAGAAGTACGGCGTGCTGCTGGTCGAGGACGCGCCGTATCGGATGCTTCGCTATCGCGGGAAAGAAGAACCGACGCTGTACGAGATGGCACCGGACCGCACGCTGCACATGAGCTCGTTCACGAAGCTCATTGCACCGGGGGTTCGCTGCGGCTTCATGCTGGGTGACCCGGCGACTCTCGGCAAGTTGGCGAAGGTGGCCGAAGACACTTACATCTCGCCCGGATACGTCGCACAGGCGATCACGTGGGAGTGGTGTCGGCGCGGCCTGCTGCCGCCGCAGATCGAGCGCCTCAAGACGCTGTACGCTCCGCGGCTCGATGCGTGCCTGGGCGGCATCGAGAAGTACATGCCGGATGCGAAGGCCACCAAGCCCGATGGCGGCTTCTTCATCTCGTTGACGCTGCCTGAAGGCGTGAGCACCACAGCGGTGCGGGCACAAGCAGCGGGCAAGGGACTGAATCTCGCCGACGGCCTCGCGTTCTTCCCGGAAGGCGGAGGCGATCGCTTTGTTCGGCTGCCGTTCTGCGCGCTGTCACCAGCGGAGATCGACGCCGGCGTCCGCCGTCTCGCGGAGTCAGTCAAAGAGACGCAGTCGGCTCCGGCTGCTCGATGACATCGTAGGCCGGGTCCTGGCGCTCGATAACCACGTAGGCCGAGTCCTGTTCTTTGGACCCGGCGGGTGTGAACGACAAGACCCGCCCTACGGGAGCGTCAGCCCGGCCTTGACGATCGTCGAGGTCACCTCGGGCGAGGTGAGGAAGCGAAGCAGCGCGCGAGCCGCATCAGGCTGTTGCGCGTTGCTGGTGATCGCTCCGGCGAATGTGAATCCGGGCTGGAGTTCGGCCGGAATCGCCCCGACGAAGGTCACACCGGGGACGTGTAGTAGTTCGCTGACCTGCTGAAAGCCGATCTCGACCTCGCCACGCGCGACGACCGCGGCCACAGGCTCGCCGGACGGCGGCCCACGCACTTTTCGGCTCTTGCGCGCCACCTGGTGGTCGACGCCAAGCTTCGCGAAGAGAATGGTTGAAAGATAGGTGCCGCTGCCGCTGTCCGAGTAGCCGATGGACGTCGCGGCCAGGAGTGTCCTGCGGAACTCCTCGACAGTGCTGATGCTTGGTATCGCGGCACCGGCGCGCACCACCATGCCGATCCGCGAGCGGGCCAGATCGACCTTGCTGTCGGCGCGCACGACTCCCCGCATGGCGAGCTCGTCGGCAGCGCCTCCGTCCAGGATCACGAGGTCGGCGGTCTCGCCGCGCGCGAGGCGAGTGGGAATGGCCTCCGGAGAGTCGCCCATCGATGGGCCGCGCGTCGTAATCAGGCGGTGGCCGCTCGCGCGCTCGAACGCCGGGCCGACCTCGGCATAGACGCCGTAGAAGCCAGCCGAGATCATCACGCGCACGTCGTCGGCCGACGCCGACCCCGGGAGCAGCAGAGCGAGCAGGCCAAGCGTGGCGGACCATCGAGCAAGCGACGGTGTTTTCATAAAGGTCCTCGAGGGTCTTATTACACGGTCCTGGATCAGCGTCCGTCTTGCAGGGCCAGCGCGATCACCGCGCCACCCGAAGCGACCACGATGTACTGCTTGCCGTTGTGCATGAAGGTCATCGGTCCCGAACGGAGCCCTGCTCCAGTTTGCAGGCGCCACAGGTTCTTGCCGCTCGCGGCGTCGAATGCCATGACGTTGCCGTCCTCTTCACCAGCGAAGACGAGACCCGATGCCGTACTCAACGTGCCACCCATCGACGGTCTGGGATACTTGAACTCCCAGCGCACGAGCCCTGACACGGGATCAATCGCTCGCAACGCGCCGTAGCCCGGCTCGCCGGGGATGGCCTCGACCGCGCCTCCCCAGTACAGGTGCCCGGGCTGGAACTGCTGCGGGAACGCATAGAACTTCGCGCACACCTCGCGCGTCGTCACATAGAACAACCCGGTGGCCGGATTGAACGAGGGTGACATCCAGTTGGTGCCGCCTCCCACGTCAGGACATGTGACCGTTCCCTCGGGACCGATTCGATTGGCTTCGAGCAGGATCGGTTTGCCGTCGCGCCCGATTTCCTGGGCCCAGGTGGTGCGGACGAACGGCCGCGCACGCAGCAGTTCTCCATTGGCGCGATCCAGCGTGTAGAAGAACCCGTTGCGATTCGCCGTCATCAGCACCTTGCGCGGTGCACCGTTCATCGTGATGTCCGCGAGGATCGGCACCTGCACCGCGTCCCAGTCGTGCACGTCGTGCGGCGTGAACTGATAGTGCCAGCGCAGCGTCCCGGTGTCGGCGTCGAGCGCGACCACTGCATCGGTGTAGAGGTTGTCGCCAAGACGAGCATCGCCGAAGGAGTCGGGCGCCGGATTGCCAGTGCCCCAGTACACGAGGTTGAGCGATGGATCGTAGGCGCCCGTCACCCAGGTCGAGCCGCCGCCGCGCTGCCACGAGTCGCCCGACCACGTATTGCCTCCGGGCTGACCGGGCTCGGGTACCGTCCAGAACCGCCACGCCTTCTTGCCGGTGTTCGCATCGAAGGCATCGATGAACCCGCGGATGCCGTACTCGGCGCCCGCGATCCCGACGATCACCTTGTCCTTGACGATGAGCGGCGCGACGGTGGCCGTGTAGCTCTTCTTGTGGTCGTCGATCTCGACGTCGAACAGCACGTTTCCGGTCCTGGCGTCGAGCGCGACCAGGTGGGCGTCGAGCGTCGTCATGTAGAGGCGATCGCCGTTGATCGCGAAGCCCCGGTTGACGCGCCCGCAGCAGATGTTCAGCCCTTCCGGCAGCTGGCGCCGGTAACGCCAGATCTGACGGCCGGTCCTCGCGTCGAGGGCCCAGGCGTAATTGTCGGGGCCGGTGAGGTACATGATGCCGTCGACGACCAGCGGCGTTGCCTCGAACCGGCCCGACACGCCGGACTGAAAGATCCACTGCACCGCCAGCCGGCCGACGTTGGCTGGTGTGATCTGCGTCAGCGAACTGTGACGCTGGGCGTTGTAGTCGCCCGAGTACGTCGTCCACTGGCCGCTGTCCTGTCGTTGCTGTGCCTGAACGCCTGGATGGCCGATGCTCATCGCACAAGCGAGCACGATGCACAACGCGGCGGTGCGAGCAAGGGTGTGTCTCATGGCTACAAAGACCTGAGATAACGGATCACATCGTCGAGCTCGGCGTCGGTCAATCGATCGGCGCCGTAGTCGGGCATCAGCGAGCTCTTCTCCCGAACGACTTCACGCAGGTCGCTGTGGTCGAACGACTGGATGCGCTCGTTCGTGTCCATGATCTGCAGCGAGAACGGATCCTCGTTCTTGCGCACACCGCGTATGCGGCGCCCGTCGCGCGAGACGACGGTCACAGGCCAGAAGCCGTCGGTGAACGATCCACTGGGCGTGCGAATCTCCTTGATCAGCGCTGTCCGCGACCGCGTGACGCCGATCCGCGACAGATCCGGACCCAGGCGCCCGCCGCGACCGCGAACCATATGGCACTGGCCGCAGGTGGCCTTTCCCCAGAACAGCGTCTCGCCGTTCTGCGCGTTGCCGCGCGCCTCCTCCTCCGACGCCGGCCCGCTCAGCGTGCGTAGATAGGCAATGAGCGCCCAGACTTGATCTGGCGTCGCGTCGGAGAACTGAGCCCCGGGCATGTCCGTACCCGGAATTCCCTGCATGACGGTCCGGAACAGTTGCGAGTCGCTGCCGCCCCGGACGAACTGGCCGGTCGTGAGATCGGGGCCCCGCAGTCCCTTCGCGTTGAGACCGTGGCAGCTCGCGCACGACAGCCTGAAGAGTTGTTGCCCCTGATCGATCGCCTGGGCGTTTCCCTGAACCGGGTTGGTGGGCTCTGGTTGTTGTGCGAAGGGCACACCGGCCGCGAGCCCAATGACGATCGCCATGGTCCACCAGGTCAGCTTGCGCATCTCTTCCTCTCGATGGTGGCGCGTGGGCGCTGTGGCGCGCGGGAAGAATACCACCGCCGGGTCCAAAGAACAGGACCCGGCCTACGGAGACGTTCGGCTACGATCGGCCACGCGCTCTCTGCCCTCGGCTTTCTCGCCGGCGGGTGGGGGTGGCTTGGTGCCAACGGCTGGCGCGCGACGGCCGATCGTTTCGAGTTCATCGGCGAGGGCGGAGTGCTCGAGTTCGGTGCGGCCGAGATGTGCTTCGTCGTCTGCGGAACCGTCGTCTCGATTGTTGGTCTCGCGTGGTCGCTGCGCGCCATCAGCGAACCTGAACACGAACTGAGCAGCGAGAAGAGAGAAATGTGAACTATGCAGTCATGATTGCGGTCACCGTCGTGCGATACGCGACCTCCTCGTACGCCCCCAGCATGTCCTGAAGCGGCACGACACGCGTCACGAGCGATTTCGCGTCGTACTGCCCGCTGTCGAGCATCGAGACGAATCGAGGGATGTCGCGCATCGGGTTGGCGCCACCGGCCTGACCACCGGAGTGGGTGATGCCGCCGATCGCAAACAGGAACGCCGGCAGTGCGATGGTGCCGCGGACGAGCCCGGTCGTCACGACGTGGCCTCCCGCGTTGCACATCTGATAGGCCTGCTGCATCGGCAGGATACCCGACGGATCCGGGCCTGACTCGAACTTGGGCCGAACGAACTCGGCGCCCGCGGCCTCGACAACGAAGTCAGCGCCAGCGCCGCTCCGCCGCCCTCCCGAGTCGCGTCCGCCGCTCCATGGACGATTCGTTGGTCCACTCGAGAGGCTGCGCACGCGTTCGATGATCCTGTCGCCTTCGACGTTGGGATCGAGGACGTGCGTCGCGCCGATCTTCATGGCCAGTTCGCGGCGTACGCGGATTGGATCGATGGCGATGATCGTCGAGGCACCGGCAATGCGCGCTCCCTGCACCGCGCTGAGACCGAGCGGCCCACATCCGACGACAGCGACAACGGATCCTGGCGCTACGACGCCCAGTGTTCCGGTCGTCGTTGCGCCGAGTCCCGCGACACTCACGCAACTGAGGACCATGCCCAGGTCCACGGCATTGGCTTTCGTGACGACCGGTACCACCCATTCTTCCGGGGTGATCATCAGCTCGGCGAGACCACCGATGTGAGAGTTCGAATACACGGGAGTGCCGTCACGCAGGTCGGCGACCGGCGCGAGGTCACCCGCGAGGTTACGACCCAGCAGCTGGCACACGTCCGCGCGTCCGCGCAGGCAGTGATAACAGGCACCACATTGCGGCGTGCCTGACACGCAGACACGATCGCCAACCTGCACTCGACGTACTTCGGGGCCAACGGCTTCGACCACGCCCACGCCTCCATGGCCTTGAATGAGTGCCATGTCGTTCGTGTTCGCGCCGGTCAGACCGGCGTTCGCCGGAGTAGCCGCACCAGTCGCAGGCGGAGCAGCTTGAATGCCGAGGACTGCGCCGACGTTGGAGTAGCACAGGTTGCACGCCTCGGTGCGGACGACCACGTTGCGCCCGGTGGCCGGCCGCAGCCGTATCTCCTGCAGCGTGGTGCGACCCCGCCCCGCACCACGCGAGATCCACGCGCGGAACGTGCGCGCGGTCACGACGGCCGGAGCCTGTCCGAAGGCGGCGCCGCCTGACGAGATGAGCGCTGCTCCTGCTGCAGCGGCGGCAGCGCCTTTCTTGATCAGCCGGCGGCGAGAGAACGAGCCCTTGCTGGTCTTCATCGATATCCCTCTGACTTGCGCCACTATATTACGAGCCGTTCATGAATCCCTTTGCCGCGCGTCTCGCGTGCGCCCTCTGCCTGGCTGTCTGCGTCATCGAGGCCGGGCAGGCAGGCCAGGAAACTGCCGGTCAGGAGCGCCGCATCACGCGCACCACGGCACCGCGCCGGGGACCGTTGCCGCGTGCGGCACCGTCCACCGGAAGTTGGCCGTCGTTCCGCGGCCCGAATGCAGCTGGTGTCGCCGAAGAGCAGCGGTTGCCCGACCGCTGGGATGGCGCGACGAAGCAGAACGCCCTGTGGAGAACCCCGATTCCCGGCCTGGCGCACTCCAGCCCGATCGTGTGGGGCGATACCGTCTTCGTGACGAGCGCGATCAGCAGCCTCAAGAACGCAACGTTCAAGCCGGGCTTGTACGGTGACGGCGACGCGTCAGACGATCGCTCGGTTCACAAGTGGGTAATTTACGCAGTCGATAAGCGCACCGGGCGCATCAGGTGGGAGCGCGTTGCGCGTGAAGGCGCGCCACGCAACAAGCGCCACATCAAGTCCACCTACGCCAGCGCCACACCGGTCACCGACGGACGCATCGTCGTTGCGTGGTTCGGGTCCGAGGGCGTGTTCGCTTTCGACGTGAACGGCGCGCCGCTGTGGCAGGTGGACCTCGGTCGCGTCGACATGGGCGCCTACGACATCCCGTCCTACGAATGGGGGCCGGCCAGCTCGCCGATCATCTGGAACGGACTCGTCATCCTGCAGTGCGACACGCAGACCGACTCGTTCGTGCTCGCCCTCGATATCGAAACGGGAGAGACGGTCTGGAAGACGTCGCGCAACGAGTTGCCGTCCTGGGGCACGCCGACGGTGGCCGAAACAGCAGCGGGCGCCGAGCTCGTGACCAATGCGTCGAACCTGATTCGCGGCTACGACGCGCGCACCGGCCGGGAGCTGTGGCAACTGGCGGGATCGTCCAAGATCACGGCGCCGACGCCGATTGTTGCCGAGGATCTGATTTTCGTGGCGAGTGGCCGTGCTCCGGAGCGGCCGATCTTCGCCGTGAAGCCCGGCTCACGCGGTGATCTCACGCTTGCGAAAGGCACGACCAGCAGCGACGCAATTCCCTGGAGCCGCACCGGTCGTGGTTCGTACATGCCGACACCGCTCGCGTATGGCGGCATCCTCTACGTGCTCGCCAACAACGGCGTGCTCGATGCGTACGAGCTGAAGACCGGCAAGGAGATCTACCGCCAGCGACTTGCGCTGGTCGGGAGCGGGTTCAGCGCCTCGCCGGTGGCGGCTGACGGGAAGATCTATCTCTCGAATGAAGACGGCGACATGCTGGTCGTCCGCGCCGGGCCGAAGTTCGAACACATCGCGACGAACTCGATTGGCGGGCTGCTGATGGCCACACCCGCGCTGTCGGAAGGCGTCATGTTCGTGCGTGGCGCGTCGAGCCTGTTTGCGATTGGTAGCAAGCGATGAAGGTCCGGCTAAAGCCGGACACTACGATCACCACCGAGAGTAGACTTCCGCGCCGCCCTAATGTTACAAGGAGCCGACATGCTGCTCCGAGCCACTTTGCTCGTCTCTTTCGGTCTGATCGCGTCCGCGGCGCCCGCTGGCGCGCAACTCCTGACCGTCGATCATCCCGGGCAGTACACCCAGGAAGACATCGCCCGGGGAAGCCTGCTCTACAACGCGCAGTGCTTTGCCTGCCACGGCCGGGACGGGGATCAGATCTCCGGCGTCGATCTGCGGCGTGGGCAATTTCGGCGCGCGCAGTCCGACGAGGACCTGGCGCAGACCATTACCCGAGGGACCCCCGGGGGGATGCCGCCCTTCAAACTCGATCCCGCCGAGCTGACTGGCATCGTGGCGTTCATTCGCGCGGGTTTCGACACGAGTGCTTCGGTTAAAGTCGGCAGCGCGGCACGTGGCAAATCACTCTTCGACGGGAAGGGCGAGTGCGCGACTTGCCACCGCGTGGCGGGGCGCGGCCCGCGCAAGGCGCCGGATCTGAGCGACATCGGCCTCGCCCGCGCACCGGCTATGCTCGAGCGATCCGTCCGCGATCCCTCGTCGGCGCTGCAACCGATCAATCGCCCGGTCCGTATCGTGACGGCCGACGGTACGACGATCCGCGGCCGTCGCCTCAACGAAGACACGCACACGGTGCAGATCATCGATGATCGCGAGCGCCTGCTGTCGATTCCCAAAAAGGGCCTTCGGAGCTTCGACGTCATCACGGAATCGGCCATGCCGGCGTATGCCGGAAAGCTGAGCGACGATGAGATTGCCGATATCGTCGCGTTCCTGTTGACGCTGCGCAGGCAGTGAACAGTTCACGGTTCAGGGTTCACGGTTCACGGTTCGTGTTCGTCGTTCGGGTTCAAGGTTCGCTGTTCTCAGTTCTTCGTTCTTCGTTCTTAGTTCTCCGTTCAGCCAGGATCACGTATGACACGACGTGTTGCCGTCACCATTGCACTGGTACTTGTTGCGTTGTCGGGCGCCATCGACGCACAGGTCACCTACGATCGTCTACTGCGCGCACAGGATGAGCCGCAGAACTGGATCACGTACTCGGGCGGCTACTCTAGCCAGCGCCACAGCCTCCTGACGCAGATCACTCCTGGCAACGTCAGGAATCTCGAGCTGAAGTGGATCCTGCCCAATCAGGTGTTCGGGGCCTGGCAGTCGTCGCCCATCGTCGTGGACGGGATGATGTACATCACTCAGCGTCCGAACGACGTACTTGCCGTCGACGCGAAGACCGGCCGCGTGTTCTGGCAATACCGCTACACCAACTCACCCGATGCGCGCGTGTGTTGCGGCGCGAACAACCGCGGCGTCGCGATTCTCGGCGACATGCTCTACATGGGCACTCTCGATGGGCATCTCGTGGCGATCGATCGGACCACCGGCCGCTCTCTCTGGGATGTTCCCGTTGGCGATCCCAAGCTGGGTTATTCGCTCACGATGGCGCCGCTCGTCGTGAAGGACAAGGTGCTCGTCGGCTCGGGTGGTGGGGAATACGGCATCCGTGGCTTCGTTGCCGCGTTCGATGCCAAGACCGGCAAAGAGTTGTGGCGCTTCCATACGATCCCGGGCCCGGGCGAGAAGGGCAACGAGACATGGGGCGGCGATTCCTGGAAGACCGGTGGTGGATCGATCTGGGTCACGCCGTCGTACGATCCGGCGCTGAACCTCACGTACTGGGGTGTCGGCAATCCAGGACCCGACTGGAACCCGGATCAGCGACCGGGCGACAACCTTTACACGGACTCGGTCATCGCAATCGACCCTGATACCGGAACGCTCAAGTGGCACTTCCAGTTCTCGCCCAACGATCCGTACGACTACGACTCGGTCCAGATCGCTGTGCTCGCCGATCTGAACTGGAAAGGGACGCCGACGAAGGCCATGCTCTGGGCCAATCGCAACGGCTTCTTCTACGTGCTCGATCGAACGAACGGGAAGTTCCTCCTGGGTGCGCCGTTCGTGAAGGTCAACTGGGCCAGCGGCCTCGATGCCAACGGCAGACCGATCCCGACGCCGCAACCGGAAGGCATGCCGACGTGGCCAGGTGTTCAGGGTGGCACCAACTGGTACTCGCCGTCGTTCAGTCCACGCACCGGGCTCTTGTACATCTCGGCGTGGGAAGGCTACGCATCCGTCTTTCGAAAAGAGAAGGCGGAGTATGTGCCCGGCCGCAATTTCCTCGGCGGCGGTGGAACGCCTTACACAGGAGTCACCGGTGCACCCGGCGTGCGCGTCGGGCGCGCCACTCCGATCAACTCGTGGACCGATGCTGCCGGCAATGGCGCAGTGATGGCCATCGACCCGATGACGGGTCAGAAGAAGTGGGTGTTCAAGCAGTTCGACGTCACCGACAGCGGCAATCTCACGACGGCCACCGACCTGTTGTTCACGGGCGGTCGTGAGGGGCACTTCTACGCGCTCGATGCGCGCACCGGCGTGGAGTTGTGGAAGGCGAGCCTCGGTGGACAGATCGCGAACGGCCCCATCACTTACGCGGTCGATGGGAAGCAGCACGTCTCGGTGATATCAGGTAATTCACTCATCACATTCGCGCTGCGTGATTGACGGTCCGCCTGAAGGCGGACACTACGCCGACGGCCTTGCGACACGACGTAGTGTCCGGCTTTAGCCGGACCCGCGATCTCGGCTCAGAACGAAATCTGGGCCCCCAGCTTCAACAACCTCCCTGGCACAATTGCCTGCGGGCGCGCCCACGCGGCGCCGTCGCTGCCATACGCGCCGTTCATTCTCAGGACGTTGTTCGAGTTGAACAGGTTGTAGAGGTCGAGCATTCCCTGCAGCCGCGTGGATCCGAGTGTGAATCGTTTGGCGACGCGCATGTCGAACTGATTGGTGCGCCCGGGATACAGCGTGCCCGCCTCGACGACGTTGACCGTGACGTTTCCGCCCGATGACAGCGGACGACCGAGCGACGGAATGATCTGCGCATTGCCGGCCACGTAGTTGGCGGGCAGGCCGAAGTAGTTGTAGTCGAAGTTGGCGCCGCCGACGGGGTCGGGCACCTGGCTCTGGAACGTGCCGCTCAAGCGCAGGTCCCACCACGGCAGCTGATAGCTGCCCATCAGCTTCACCTGCGGCAGGAGCGCCGACTCGCGATGGCACTGATACGGGCTCGGGTTGTCGACCTTCCCGACGATGTCGCAGTTGTCGGTGGTCTGACGGCCCAGGCTCACTCCACCCTGAAGTGTGGCGCCGCCCTGGAAGCGGATCTGGGTCGTGGCGTCGATGCCGTTCCATGTCTCGGTCTGATCGCCGTACTTGCCTGCATAGGTCCGCAGCGTGTCCACCTGGCCGACCTTCGACGGTTTCAAGTCGAACAGGCCGCAGATCTGTTGCCCGCCGCCGTCAGGAAAGCGGCTGTCGACTGGTGACGTGATGCAGTACGGGTCGTAGTCGGCCGGGCTCACCAGCGTATTGTCGTTGACGATGAAGTTGCCGTACGAGCGCCGGTTGTACGACACCTCGATCGCCACGCGCGGCATGAGCTCGTGCTGCACCGAGACCAGCGTCTCCCAGTTGTAGGGCCGTCTGTTGAAGCCGGTGGCCCAGTCCGGATCGAAGCGGAGCGTCGTCTGCGGCTTGCCGAAGTTGGAGTTCGGCGACGGTCCGAGCTCGCCGTTCGTCGCGGGATTGAGCGGGGTCGCCCTGCACGACGAAGTCTCGATTCGAGTCGGTCCACGTGCGACTGACGCTGTTGGTGGCCGCGATGACGGGATGCACGTTGTTCGTGTTGTTCTTGCCTTCCTGCAGCACGTAGCGGTTCATCGAGAACTTCAGCGCGGTGCGACCGTTGCCGAACAGGTCGTAGGCGACGCCGAAGCGCGGCGAGAGGTCCTTCCAGTTCAGGACTTCGGCTCCGGGATAGTCACGGGCAACGGGAAGCCAGCGCACCGGATCGAGATGGATGGCGTCGTATGACGTGCG
>JAICEG010000089.1 GCA_025924295.1 Vicinamibacteria bacterium | reverse complement strand
GCTGCTGCGAGGACCGCTGCCGACGTCCGATGCACTGGGCGTGGCGCGCCAGATCGCCGAGGCGCTCGAAGCGGCGCACGAGCGGGGCATCGTTCATCGCGACCTGAAACCGTTGAACATCAAGATTCGACCGGACGGCATGGTCAAGGTCCTCGACTTCGGCCTCGCGAAGCAGGCCCATTCCTACGACGCCGACGCCGAGACCGAGACCATGGGGCCGGCCGTCACGCACGTGGGCACCATCATGGGCACGGCCGCGTACATGTCTCCCGAGCAGGCGACAGGGCATGCCACCGATCGACGTGCGGATATTTGGGCATTCGGAGTCGTTCTGTTCGAGATGCTCACCGGACGCCGGCCGTTCGCCGGCGACTCGTCCACGGCGATCCTTGCCGACGTCATCGGCGCTGCGCCAGATCTCGCAGGGCTGCCGGGCCATCTGCGCGGGATCGTCGAAAAGTGTCTGCGCAAGGATCCGCGCACACGCTGGCAGTGGATCGGAGACGTGAGGCTCGCCCTCGACGAAACCTCGACTGCAACCGCAGCGCCACCTGCACCCTCGCAGCCCGCTCGCGCACGAGTCGTAACGTGGGCGCTCGCCTCACTGGCCACGCTTGCCCTCGGCTTCGCGGTCATGGCACTGCTGTACGTCGGCCGTGACGAGGCGCCACGGCTGACGACGACGCGCTTTACGGTGCCGACTCCCGGCGACGATCGCGAATCTGCGCGGTTCGAGCTCTCGCCCAACGGACGCCTGCTCGCGATCGCTGCGATCGAAAAGGGCAAGCGAAGGTTATGGGTGCGCGCGCTCGATTCGCTCGAGGCGCGGCTGCTGGCAGGTACCGACGGTGCGGAAATGCCGTTCTGGTCAGCCGACAGCACGCAGATCGGATTCTTCGCCAACGGCCGGTTGATGCGGGTGCCGGTCACAGAGGGGCCCCCAGTACTCGTGGCACAGGTTGGCCCGCAGTTCAGTGGAGCGTCGTGGAACGCAGACGGCGTGATCGTGTTCTCGTCGCCGAACATGCCCGTCGGCGGCGCCCTGAGTCGCGTGCAGGGCACTGGAGGTTCTGTCGCTCCGATCCGAATCGACAACGTCGACAACGGATATTTTCCCCGATTCCTGCCGGACGGGAAGCGTTTCCTGTTCCGCGGAAACCGGGCCAAGGGAACGGAATCAGGTATCTGGCTCGGCACACTGGACGATCCACGCGCGCAACTGCTGGCTGCCGACTTTACCAACGCCGCATATGTACCTAGTCCCGACCGTCGAGGGCCGGGGCGGCTCTTGTCCGCGCGCGCCCGCTCTTTGATCAGCCGGTCCTTCGACGAAGACACGCTTCGGGTGGGGACCGATGTGTCGACGGTGGCCGAGCTCCTCGCCGGGCAAACGGGCCGCTGGGATTTCTCGGCGTCGGATCACGGCGATCTCGCCTATCGCCAGGCCACGCTGTTTCAGCTGACATGGGTTTCCCGGTCCGGCGTCTCGATCGGCGAGGTTGGTTCTCCAGGCATCGAGTGGGCGCCGGGTGGAGCCCTGGGAACCGCGCGGCTGTCCCCAGACGAAACGAAAGTTGCCTACGCGCGCGTACATGATGAGCAGGGGAGAGACAACTCTGAGGTGTGGCAATTGGATCTGGCGCGGAACGTAAGCGAGCGGCTCACCTCTTTTCCAGGTCCGGACCTCGTTCCCGTCTGGTCACCGAACAGCAAGGAGATTGTGTTCACCTCGAACCGGGACGAGGCTACCAATTTTGATCCGTACGTCGTGTCCCCAGGGAACCGGGAGCGCGCGCTTGCGAAGGTACCAGGCGGCGGATGGCCACTGGACTGGTCGCGGGATGGGCGCGTCATTCTGATGACCCAGGGAGGCCGCCTCTGGACCGTCGGTGCCGACGGCAGCGCGCTCACACCCATTCTCGATAGCCCGAGCCCCTTCGCCCGGATTTCCCCTGACGGCAGGTGGTTCGCCTACATTTCGAGCAGTGCGGGATTGACCGACGTGTACATGCGCCCCTTCGCCGCCTCTGGCTCCGCCAGGCGAGTATCCGGCGCCGGAGGCACGGAGCCGCAATGGCGACGCGACGGGCGAGAGCTGTTCTATGTCGCGGGCGACGGCACGCTGATGGCGGTTCCCGTCGCGACTGATGGAGCCCTCGGCCGTCCGGCGCCGCTGTTCGCCGCAGCGAACGGCTATCAGGCGGCCGGCGACGGTCAGCGATTTCTGGTCCCTCGACGGGTGGCCTCGGATGGAACGATCACTATCGTGCTGAACTCACAGTGAGGAGTCTCTTCTTCGGCCGGCGTCGATAGGACCGTGACCGGCCGACCGTCACCGCCAGTCATCGAGCGCATGACAGCGCGGTGTCGTGTGTCCCGTCATTCGCGCGATCCGTTCAGCTCGTGCAACAACCACAACTTCGCATAGCGCCAATCGCGCTTCACCGTGTCCGCTGACATGTGCAACGCGTCGGCCGTTTCCTCGATGCTCAACCCGCCGAAAAACCGCAGCTCCACAACCCGACTTTTCCGCGGATGCACGGTTTCGAGCGCATGAAGCGCCTCGTCGAGCGCGACAAGATCCTGCGCTGGCTCGTTTGACACCAACAGGGCTTCGTCGAAGGACACTTTCCGGAAGCCGCGGCCGCGCTTGTCGTTCTTTCGTGCGCGTGCGGCATCCACCAGGATCCGCCGCATCACACGTGCCGCCATGGCGAAGAAATGCGTCCGACCTTGCCAGTGGATTCGCTTCAGGTCGATCAGGCGCAGGTAGGCCTCGTTGACGAGCGCGGTCGCCTGCAGGGTGTGGCCGCGCCCTTCCTGCTGCATGTAGCGCTGCGCCAGCCGCCGCAGCTCCGCGTGCACGAGGGGCACGAGCTGATCGAACGCGTCGGGCTCGCCTCGTTGCCACGCCAGCAAGAGTTCCGTCGGGTTCCGAGCGTGGTTGGAAATAGGTTGATTCTACCCAGGAAGGGGTGTCGTTTGACGTGCTCAGCCCCGTGCGCGACAAGCGGAGCGAGGTTGGCCTCGGGGTTTCGGGCAAGCGCATCGACCTGCGCTCCTTACGACCCGATACGGTCGGGATTTCACCGCCGCGCGCAGAGCAGCGGGCGAGTTGGGTGACTCCGTCACACCCTAGCCCTACAGTTTTGGGTCTGAGATACTTTTGACGTGACTTGACCAATCGCTTGACCACTTGACCACGAGGCTCGTGGCCAAGCTGACTGTAAGTTGTTGATTCTAGATGGTGCGGAAGGGGGGACTCGAACCCCCACGGTATTGCTACCGCCAGCCCCTCAAGCTGGTGCGTCTGCCAATTCCGCCACTTCCGCAAGGAGGGATGGGTCCGGCTAAAGCCGGACACTACGAACTTACTTCGCTGGCGTCGGCGCCGGTGCAGCCGGAGCCGCTGGCGCCGGAGCAGCGGGTGCTGATGCGGGCGCCTGCTGCGAGCGGCCGCCGATAACCGATCCTGGACCACGCTGGCCGAGGATGCCGAGCACAACCGCTCCGACAACGAACAGCACCGCGCACACGGTCGTCGCACGCGACAGCACGGTCGCGCCGCTGCGCGCACCGAACGCCGCCTGACTCGACCCGCCGCCGAACGCGCTGGCAATGTCGCCGCCCTTGCCCTGCTGGAGCAGGATGACGAACATCAGCACGAAACAGTTGATGACGAAGAGCGCCGCGACCACGTAATACATCGAATTCCTTCGAGAAACGAACCCTTATTATACAGCCGCCGGGCGGCTGCGCGACACGATCTCGAAAAAGCCCCGCAGATCGAGGCTCGCCCCGCCAACGAGCGCGCCGTCGACGTCTGGCTGCGTCACCAGATCGCGGATGTTGTCCGGTTTGACGCTGCCGCCGTAGATGACGTGGCACTGCGCGGCCGCCTCGGCGCCAAACCACTGCCGCAATCGTTGCCGGATATGCGCGTGTGCCTCCGCCGCCTGTGCCGGCGTCGCATTCCGGCCGGTCCCGATCGCCCACACCGGTTCGTACGCCAGGACCAGGAGGCCCATCTGCTCGGTCGTCAGGCCATCGAGGCCGGCTTTGATCTGGCGGTCGAGCACGTCGAACGTCTCGCTGCGCTCGCGCTGGTCGAGCGTCTCACCAATGCAGACGATCGGTGTCAGGCCCGCGGCGTAGGCTGCGAGAGCCTTGCGATTGACCGACGTGTCGGTTTCGCCGAAAAACGTGCGGCGTTCGGAGTGGCCGACGATCACGTACTCGGCGCCGGCTTCGCGAATCATCGCTGCGCTGACCTCGCCGGTGAAGGCGCCTTCGCGTTCCCAGTACAGATCCTGCGCCGAGATCGCGATGTTGCTGTTCCGCGCCGCTTCGAAGGCGGCGTGCAGCGCGGTGAAGGTCGGCGCCAGGACGATCTCGACGTCGGTGATGTCCTTCACCAGGCTGCGGAATTCTTTGACGTACTTCACGGCGTCGGCGACCGTCTTGTACATCTTCCAGTTTCCGCAGATGAACGGAAGTTTCATGTGCCACCTGAAGTCCGGCTGAAGCCGGACACTACGATGCACGCCCGTTGAAGTCCAGCTCGAGCCGGACGCTACGATATGCCCCTGAGTCGTGCCCCGCCGCTACGCGTCGGGCAGTACTGCCACTCCCGGCAGGGTCCGGCCACCGAGGAACTCGAGCGAGGCACCGCCGCCGGTCGAGATGTGCGTGATGCGGGCTCCCACGCCCGACTTCTTGATCGCCGCTATCGAGTCGCCGCCGCCGACGATGGTCGTGCCGTTCACGCGCGCGACGGCAGCAGCAAGCTGCATCGTGCCGGCCGCGAACTCGGCGATCTCGAACACGCCCATCGGCCCGTTCCACACGACTGTCTTCGCATCGCCGAGTGCCGACGAGTACGCCTCGATCGTCTGTGGCCCGATGTCGAGGCCAAGGCGATCGCCGATCCGTGCATCGTCGACGCCGAGGGTTTCCGTTGGCGCACCCGCTTCGAGCTTTGGCGCGACGACATGATCGACCGGGAGGAGCAGCTGGAGCTCGCGATCCTTCGCTCGAGCGAGGATGTCGCGCGCGGAGTCGAGCTTGTCGTCCTCGACGAGTGACTTGCCGACTGGCTTTCCCATCGCCTTGAAGAAGGTATACGCCATCGCCCCGCCGATGATCAGCTTGTCGACGCGCGGAATCAGGTTCTCGATGACCTCGATCTTGTCAGAGACCTTCGCGCCTCCGAGCACGGCGACGAACGGCCGCTCGGGATGCTCGAGCGTCGCGCCAAGGTAGCGCAGCTCCTTCTCCATGAGCAGACCGGCCCCTGCTTCAGGCACCAGGCGGACAATCGCTTCGACCGACGCGTGCGCACGATGCGCGGCGCCGAACGCATCGTTGACATAGACGTCGCACAACGCCGCCAGCCCCTTCGCGAACCCGGGGTCGTTCTTCTCTTCCTCGGCGTGGAAGCGCAGGTTCTCCAGCAGCACGACACCTCCGGGTGGTGTGCTGAGGACCGCGTTTTCCGCAGGAGGGCCGATGCAGTCCTCGGCGAACGCCACGGCTCGGCCGAGCAGCTCTCCCGTGCGCGCGGCGACGGGCCGAAGGCTCATGTCGGGGTTCGGCTTGCCCTTCGGCCGGCCGAGGTGCGACGCGAGGATCACGCACGCCGCACCCGCCTCGAGCGCGTAGTTGATCGTCGGCAGCGACTCGCGGATGCGCGTGTCGTCGCCGATGACGCCGCCCTTCAGAGGGACATTGAAGTCGACGCGAATGAACACGCGCCGGCCCTTGAGATTAAGATCGCGAATCGTTCTTTTCGCCACTGTGCCACCCTACAGCCCGCGAGCAACCAACTGCCGGACCAGATCGACGCACCGGCTCGAGTATCCCCACTCGTTGTCGTACCAGGACAGCACCTTGATGAAATCGCCGTCCATGACCTTCGTGTAGGCGGAATCGACGATCGACGAATTGGCATTACCGCGGAAATCGATCGACACGAGCGGGTCGTCGGACACCGCGAGGATGCCCTTGAGCGACCCTTTAGCGGCATCGCGCAGTGCGTTGTTCACCTCGTCGCCCGTTGTCTTCTTGTCCACCAGCACGTTGAGGTCGACGACCGAGACGTTCGGCGTGGGCACGCGCATCGCGAACCCGTCGAGTTTGCCCTTGAGATCCGGCAGCACCTCACCCACGGCCGACGCTGCACCGGTCGTCGTCGGAATCATCGACATCGCCGCGGCCCGCGCACGACGCAAATCCTTGTGCGGCAGATCGAGCAGGTTCTGATCGTTCGTGTAGGAGTGGACCGTCGTCATCCATCCCTTACGGATGCCGTAACACTGGTGAATCACCTTGGCGAGCGGCGCCAGGCAATTGGTCGTGCACGACGCGTTCGAGATGATGTGGTGCGAACCGGGATCGTATTTGTCGTCGTTGACCCCGAGCACCAGCGTGATGTCCGGTTTCTTGGCGGGCGCAGTGATGATCACCTTCTTCGCCCCGGCGGTCAGATGCTTGGCGGCGCCATCACGGTCGGTGAAGATGCCGGTGGACTCGAACACGACATCGACGCCGAGGTCCTTCCACGGCAACTGCGCCGGGTCCTTGACCGACAGCACCTTGAACTGATCACCATCGACAGTGATCCCGTCTGCCGTTGCCTTGACGTCGGCGGCGAGATTGCCGAGCACCGAGTCGTACTTCAACAGGTGAGCCAGCGTGGCGGCATTGGTGAGGTCGTTGACCGCGACGAAGTCAATGTCCTTCGAGTCCAGGGCCGCGCGCATGATGTTGCGACCGATACGCCCGAACCCGTTGATGCCCACCTTCACCGCCATCGTTCCCTCCGTCTCCTGACGCACGCCGAATCCCGAACCGTGAACCTTGAACCTGGAACTGCAGCCCTCGATTGTAGTGACCCGCCTTGAACAGGGTCAATCGCGCGGCTATACTTTCATGATTGTAAGACCAACATTCCCCACGGTTTAGCGTGTACCTCCTTTACAGCGTCGCGACGGTGCTCGCGCTCGTCGTGCTGTCGCCCTACTTGCTGTATCAGGCGATTCGCCACAACAAGTACGTCGGGAGCCTCGGCCAGCGTCTCGGGTATCTGCCGGTGTCGTTCAACCTCGACGCCGAGGAATCGATCTGGGTCCACGCGGTGTCAGTCGGCGAAGTGCTCGCCGTGCGTCCGATCGTGTCGGGACTGCGCGCGCGCTACCCGGGCCTTCGCGTGTTCCTGTCGACGACGACGCTGTCGGGCCAGAACGTGGCGCGTCGAAGCGTGGCGGACGTGGACGCGGTGTTCTATTTCCCGTTCGACTGGACGTTCACCATTCGTCGCACGCTCGACGTCGTGAAGCCGAAGCTGTTCGTCATGGTCGAAACGGAGATCTGGCCAAATCTGCTGCGCGAGTGCCGTCGTCGTGGCGTCCGAACGGCGCTCGTCAACGGTCGCATCTCGACTCGCTCGTTCCCGCGCTATCGCCTCGCGCGTCCGTTTATTCGTCGCGTCCTGGCAGACATCGATCGCCTGTGCGTGCAAAGCGAGGAGACGGCCCGCCGGCTCCGGCAACTCGGTGCCGATCCGGCGCGCCTCACGGTGACGGGGAGCCTGAAGTTCGATTCGCTCGATCCTTCGGCGGCTCCCGGCCGCGGGCGTGCGCGCGTGCTGCGTTTCTTCCGCATGTCTGCAGGCCGGCTGGTTCTGGTCGCTGGCAGTACGTCGAAAGGCGAGGAAGAGGCTGTCATCCGCGCATTCAACCGCGTGCGGACGACTGCACTGGGCGGGAACGCGCTCCTGATCCTCGCCGCACGGCATCCGGAACGGTTCGGGGAAGTCCAGCGGCTTTGCCAGCGCGAAGGTCTGTCCACAGTCCGCCGCAGCGACCTGCCAATCGACGCCGAGCCGCGGGCGGACGCCGTGATCCTCGATACGATCGGCGAGCTGGCTCAGCTCTATCAGATTGCGACGGCGGTATTCGTCGGAGGGAGCCTGGTTCCACTGGGTGGTCACAACATCCTCGAACCCGCGGTCCACGGCAAGCCGATCGTGTTCGGCCCGCACATGGAGAACTTCGCAGAGATCGCGAGCGCGTTCTTGAGCAACGGCGCTGCCGTGCAGGTTCGAACTCCGCGCGATCTCGAGGATGTCGTGGTCGAATTGATGGCGGATCCCGTGCGCCGCGCGCGGCTCGGTGCTGCGGCGCGCGCGCTCGTCGACGCGAACCGCGGCGCCAAAGACACCACCTTGCGGGTGCTGGCCGAACTACTCCCGCCCGAGCCGCCCGCGGTGGTCCGACCCTTCCGCGTGATCCATTGAGTGTCCTGAGCGAGACCTACCGACGAGCCGCACACCTGAGACGCTCATGGTACGAGCGTCATCCCCAATCGAGGCGCAGCCTCGATCGGCCCGTGATCAGCGTGGGAAATCTCTCCGTGGGAGGCAGCGGCAAGACGCCGGTCGTCGCCACTCTCGCGCGCATGCTGCTCGAGTGGGGTGAGCGTCCCGCAATCCTGAGCCGCGGCTACGCCCGTCGTCGCGAAGGCGACGGCGTCGTCGTGGTGAGCGACGGCAAGAGCCTGCTCGCACCAGTCGAGCACTCGGGGGACGAGCCACAGATGCTGGCACGGGCGCTCCCGCAAGTGCCGGTGCTCGTGTGTCCCGATCGCTACCTCGCCGGTCGGTTGGCAGAACACCAGCTGAATTGCTCCGTCCTGCTGCTCGACGATGGATTTCAGCATCTGCCGCTCGGTCGCCAGGTCGATGTGCTGGTGATGCCAGCGTCCGATCTCGACGAGGCCGTCCTGCCGAGCGGACGACTCCGCGAAGGGCTCGATGCCGCGTCTTCGGCGCATTGCATTCTGGTACCAGGGTCCGATGAGGATGTGACGCGAGTATCGGCCAGCTTCGAGAGGACGCCGGTGTTCCGCGTGGTCCGCCGTTACGAACCACTTCGTTCGCTCGGGTCGTCCCCGGTCGCGGGCAGCCGAGTCGTTGCGGTGGCTGCGATCGGAAGGCCGCAGCGCTTCTTCACGGCACTTCGCGAACTGGGATACGACGTCGTTCGCGAAGTGCCGTTCTCCGATCACCATTGGTTCACGGTCCGTGATCTTGAACGGATCCACGCAAGTGTGCGCGAGAGCGGCGCCGATCTCGTGGTGACGACCGAGAAGGATGGCGTACGGGTTCCGCCCCAGCCTGGTTGGGCCGTGCTACCGATGACGGCCGGGATCGAGCCCGTGGATCGATTTTCGTCGTGGCTTCGGGAACGCGTGTGAGGCATCGCCTCGAGTTCGCCGTCGCGCGGATCGTGAGCGGGTGCCTGCGGTTCATGCCGATGCCCGTCGTTCGGGCGTGCGGCGCCGGCCTGGGCCGGTTGGTCTCGACCGTGGATCGCTTCCATCGCCGAATCGCGCTCGACAACTTGAAGCAGGCGTTTCCCTCGCGATCGCGGGCGGAGTTGCGGAAGGTCACTGTAGGGGTGTTCGTGCACTTCGGTTGCCTGCTGCTCGAGTTGATCAAGTTCAGCACGCTCAGCGAAGAGGAGATCGTCGCCCGAGTGGACGTCGAAGGACAGGAACATGTCACACAGGCCTACCGGCAGGGCAAAGGCGTGCTGTACTTCACTGGCCATTTCGGTTACTGGGAGATTCAGGCGATCGCGTTCGCCTTGCATGCCGAGCCGATCTCGGTCGTCGCGCGACCGCTCGATAATCCGTACCTGCACGAGATGCTCGAGCGGATTCGCACCTGCACCGGCAACACCGTGATCTACAGGCAGGGTGGGCTGAGACGCGTCTTGCGCGATCTGCAAAGCAACCGCGGAGTGGCGATGCTCATCGATCAGCACCTGCATTCCGACGCGGTGTCGGTCGAATTCTTCAACCGCCCCGCCGCGACGACGACGGCTGTGGCCGCGCTGGCGTTACGCACCGGAGCGCCGGTCATCCCCGTGTTCGCGCTGCCGCTTCCCGGGGGCCGCTACCGCCTGATCTACGACCGGCCTGTGCCACCGCCGCAGTCGACCGGGCCGGAGGCGATTCGCGAGTTCACCCAGCGCTGCACCGACGTCCTGGAGATGTACGTCAGGCGCGATCCGCATCTCTGGCTGTGGATGCATCGCCGCTGGCGCGATGAAGCGGCTCCTGTCGAACAGGTTTCATGAGGGGCGAAGTCGAGCGGCTGCTGGTGGTTTCGCCGAACTGGCTGGGTGACGCGGTCATGGCGCTGCCCGCCATCGGCGACCTTCGTCGCCGCTTTCCACGTGCCCGGCTCATCGTCGCCGCGCGGCGATCGATCGCGGGCCTCTTCCTGATGTCGCCACTCGTCGATGAGGTCATCGTGATGGAATGGTCCGGCCGGCTGTGGAGCCGGCGGACACGCCGTGCCGACATCGCCGCACTGCGCTCGCTCGACGCCGATGCGGCAGTGCTGCTGCCGAACTCGTTTGCGTCGGCGTGGCTGGTTCAGCGCGCCCGCATCGCCGAGCGATGGGGATACGCCGCCGATGTGCGCCGGCCGCTGCTGTCGCGTGCGGTTGCGCGCCCGACGATACGTGTGCATCAGGCGGAGTACTACCGGCGACTGGTGAAGGGTCTGGGTATCGAGAACGGTTCTCTCGATCCCGAGATCGTCGTGCAGGGCCATTCCATCGAGCGGGCGGGAGAGATACTCCGCACCGCGGGATGGAACGAGCGCGACTTCGTCGTCATGGCGCCCGGGGCCGCCTACGGCGGCGCCAAGCGATGGCCCGCTGAGCACTTCGCGGAGGTCGCGACGAAACTGGTCCGCGAGCAGCAGCGGCAGTGCGTGCTCATCGGATCGACTGCCGACGGGTCGACGACACGCTGGGTGCGCGCGCTGGTGCCCGAAGACATTCGAGGAGAGATCATCGATCTGTCGGGTGCGACCACGCTCGATACGCTGGCCGGCGTCCTCGCGCTGGCGAGCGCCTGCCTGTCGAACGACTCGGGCGCGATGCATCTGGCCGGGGCAGTCGGCGTCCCGCTGGCGGCGCTGTTCGGACCCACGCGAGAGCGCGAGACGGCACCGCTGGCCCGCCGCGGCCGTCGAGTGGAAGTGCTCATCAACCACGTCTGGTGTCGTCCATGTATGCTGCGTGAGTGTCCGCTCGATCATCGATGCATGCGAGGCCTGCCGCCGGAACGCGTGTTCGGCACCCTCGTCGATCTGATGAAGCATCCTGAGGCATGAGTCGACCCGCGGTATTTCTCGATCGCGACGGGACCGTCATCGAGGAGCGCAACTACCTCGATCGACTCGACCAGTTGACGCTGTTTCCCTGGACGGTCGATGCCCTCCGCTTGCTGAAGCGGGCCGGATTCGTGACGGCTGTGATCACGAATCAATCCGCCGTCGCTCGCGGCATCATCGAAGAGTCGTTCGTGCATGTTGTTCACAACGAGATCGACCGCCGGCTCGAAGGCACGGGCGCGGTCATCGACCGTTTTTACTACTGCCCGCACTTTGCCGAGGCGAAGATCGAGCGTTATCGTCAGGCATGCGGCTGCCGCAAGCCTGCGCCCGGCATGATCGAGCAGGCGTGCCGCGAACTGGATCTCGACCCCGCGACGTCGTTCATGGTTGGTGACCGCTGGCTGGATGTCGCCTGCGGCCGCGCGGCGGGAACAGGCGCCCTGCTCGTACGCTCGGGTCCCGATCGCTCGGACGCACCGGAGGGCCTCCGCGCTGATGCTATCCTCAACAATTTGATGGAGGCAGTGGGTTGGATCCTGCGCAACTCCTCGCGGTCGTAGACGCGCTGAAGGAAAGAACTGTCGCCGTCGTCGGCGACATCGTCGCTGACGAATTCGTCTACGGCCGGGTAGCACGCGTGTCGCGTGAGGCACCAGTGCTCATTCTGGAATATGACTCGACCCAGGTCGTGCCAGGCGCTGGTGGCAACGCCGCGAACAATGTGGCCGCCCTGGGCGGGCGCGCCATCCTTGCCGGGGTCGTGGGGCGAGATGAACACGGCCGCCGGTTGTCGGCGGCATTGAACACGCGTGTGGATCACCGCGGCGTTGTGCGTGTCGCGAAGCATCACACGCCGGTCAAGACACGTATCCTGGCCGGGGGCATTCACTCGGCCAAGCAGCAGGTCGTTCGCATCGACCGCGCGGTCAATGGAGCCATCGGCCGCGACGCACGGGCGCAGTTCGAGCGGCGCACGTTCGACGCGGTCATGAAGGCCGACGCCGTGCTTCTCTCCGACTACGGCCTAGGACTGGTGACACCGGCCTTCGTGTCCAAACTGCGAACGGCGCTCAAGCGCGCAGGTCATCCGATTCCGATTCTGATCGACAGCCGCTACCGCGTCCTCGACTATCGCGACCTGACCGCGTGCACGCCCAATGAATCCGAAGTCGAGCACGCACTCGGTGTGCGCATCAACGACGATCTCGGCGTGCTCGAGCGCGCGGGCCGTGAGTTGCTCGAGAAGACAGGGATGCAGGCCGTGCTGATCACGCGCGGCGGCCGGGGCATGGCACTCTTTGTTCCCAATACACCGACCGTCCACATTCCGATCTTTGGATCCGACGAGATCGCTGACGTCACTGGCGCCGGCGACACCGTCATGGCGACGATGGCCCTGGCTCTGGCGGCGGGAACGACATTCGAGGCGGCGGCCCGCCTGGCAAATTACGCCGGCGGAATCGTGGTCATGAAGCGGGGCACGGCGACCGTGTCGGCCGAGGAAATCCGCAGGGCAGTGCGGTCGGATTCCAGCCTGCAGGCACAGAGGCCGGCGCGTGGGTGACGTCGTCTCGCGCGAGGCGCTGATTGCGCGAATTCGAGATGCGCGTGCGTCCGGACGGACGGTGGCCTTTGCGAATGGCTGCTTCGACCTGCTTCACGTCGGTCACGTGCGATACCTCGAGGCGGCGGCACAGGAAGCGGACGTTCTCGTCGTGGCGATCAACGACGATGAGTCCGTGCGGGCACTGAAAGGCGACGGCCGGCCCGTGCTGGCAGCGGAGCATCGTGCCGCGCTCGTCGCAGCCCTTCGCTGCGTCGACTTCGTGACCGTGTTTCCCGAACCGACAGTCGGTCCGCTACTCGAACTGCTGCACCCCGACGTTCACTGCAAGGGCACCGACTACACCGTGGAGACGGTGCCCGAGCGCGACGTTGTCCGCGCCTATGGCGGACGCATAGCCATCGTTGGTGATCCGAAGGACCACTCGACACGCGATCTGCTCTCTCGGATCGCGTCGAGTCAGGGCACGCCAGATTGAAATCCCCGAGCTTCCTCCTGGTGCGGCTGGGATCGCTCGGTGATGTCATCCACGCGATTCCCGCCGCGGCAGCGCTTCGCGCCAGGTACCCGGACGCGCGCATAGACTGGCTGGTCGATCCGCGATACGTGCCGGTCCTGCAACTCGTGGAGGGACTGGACGAAGCGATCGCGATCGACCCACGTGGCGCCATTGGTGTGTCGCTCGGCACCATTCGAAAACTGCGCAGCGTGAAGTACGACGCCGTCGTCGATCTGCAGGGATTGTTGAAGTCGGCCGCGCTCGCACGCGGCGCGGGCGCGCAGCGGGTCATCGGCTTTCCTCGCGAGCACCTGCGTGAGCCGCTGGCCAGGATCTTCTACAGTGAGACCCCCGACCCCGGGCGCGATCCGCACGTCGTCCACAAGAACCTGATGCTGATGCGGGCGCTCGGCGTCGACGATCTTCCCGTGACGTTTCCGTTGAAACTGCCGCGAACGGTGACCGGCGATACCGTCGCCGCGGGATTTGGAGTCGAGGGATATGCGGTCATCAACCCCGGCGCGGCGTGGCCCAACAAGCGCTGGCCGCCGCAGCGGTTCGGCGCGCTGGCCGCGGAGATCCGCGAACGGATTGGTGTGCGTTCACTCGTGCTGTGGGGACCCGGTGAGGAGGACATCGCGTCGCTCGTCGTCGGGGCATCGCGCGGTGCCGCCGACCTCGCTCCGAAGACCAACGTCATCGATCTGTTCGCGATCGCCCGGCGCGCGAAGCTGAT
>JAICEG010000088.1 GCA_025924295.1 Vicinamibacteria bacterium | reverse complement strand
CTGGCTCGCGTGCGTGTCGTAGCCGCCGGTCTGCACCCAATACACGCGCGTGCCGGTGCCACGCACGATCGATCCCGCCACGGTGCGCAGAGCAATCGCGAAGCCGTTGTTCGGGTACGCCACCGTGCCGCCGTAGGCGGCAACCGATGCGACGAGATCGAGCGTCTCGAACGCTCCCGTCGCCGTACCGTTCACGAACGCGAGATGAGGTCGATCGACGGCGACGTGGGACGCAATCCGCGTAGCGGCTGCACGCTCGTTGCGCGCCTCGGTCGCATTGTTCGGGCTCCCGTACACGTATGTGCGGGCGTCTGCGATGCCAGGCACGTTCACCTCGGGTGACCGAAGCGCGCGGGGCACTTCTCGCGTTGTGCACCACGCTGCCAGCGAATCCGCCGGAATCGTCTCCAGGTAGCGTCCCAGCCATCCGCTCGACGTCGGCGCCGACGGATTGGCGGTGCCCCAGATATCGAACCCCTGAAAGTGCGAGCGGCTCGAATTCTGATAGCCGGTGCGCTGGATGATGGCCAGCCGGCCTTCATTGAAGATGCTGCGAAGCCCGGTGAGCCGGGGATGGAGGCCGAGCGCCCGGCCGCTCGAATCGCTCCCAATCTGCAGGACCTGCCCGGCCGGAACAGCAATCGTCGGGCGGCGACTGTAGTAGAACGGATCCTGGTACGGCACGACCGTGTTCAGCGCGTCGTTCCCACCTCCGAGGTACACGACCACGAGGTTGCGCGACCTCGCCCCCTGCGCGCGGGCGATGTCACTCAGGAACGCCGGCGCGGTGAAGCTGACGGTGAATGCCGCAACGCCGTCACGAATGAAGTCCCGTCGTGAAACCGCCATGATGCTCTCCTCTGCCCGTCCGTGTTCGACCGCGCGCCATCAGGCAATCTGGTACTCGCCCGACCCGACGATGAGTCTCGCGACGCCAGCCGCCTTGACTCGCAGCTGTGCATCGGAACCGGTCCACGCACCGCCCGTTTCCAGGTATCCGATCAACTCCTCGCGCGTGTTCTGGGCAAACGGCGCAGTGGAGAGCCGATCGAAAAAGAACTCGAGAACCGCCTCCGGCGACGACGCCACGCCGGTCAACGCGCTCACCAGGTTGTTGCGCTGGTTGGCCATCAGGGTCGCGGCGAAGTTCATGCGCGCGAGTGTGCCTCCGGTCGTGAACCATCCCGGGCCGAGGTCCCATCCGTTGACGTCGGGTGGCTCGAACAACATCTGCCCCATTGCCGGGAGGGAATTGCGCATCGTGTCGACGGAGAATCCCGTCCAGCCCACCTCCTTGACCGCCCGCACGACGTACTCGACCGGCCAGCTGTACCGGGTGTGCCAGTTCACGGGGCTTTGAAACTGGCGCGACCGCAGCATGAAGTGCACCAGCGATTCGATGCTCGTCCCATTCTGCAGATAGGCGCTGGCCGCGCTGTTCAACGTTGCCGCGTCGGGCTCGACCACTTCGCTGACGAAGAAGTTCCACATCTTCCTGGCCAGCTGCCGCGCCGTCTCCGGATGGGTCGCGAGCGCCGTGATGAAGTCCACGCCGTCCTGCATGCCGTCGGACGCCGCCCGCGCCGGAATCGTCCGATTGCCGTCACGGTAGATGGGGAACGTGAACGTCTTCGCTGACGTGTCGTGCTGGTTTGCGTTGAAGACGAACTCGTAATACGAGTTCGCGTCATCCCCGCGATTGATCAAGCGCACGTTCCAGCCGGTGAACACCCGCGACGCCGCGTAGACGTCGAGCTCGTCGTAGTTGCCGATGCCGAACGTGAACAGCTCCATGATCTCGCGGCCGAAGTTCTCCTGCGGACGCTGACGCGTGTTCAGACGGCCGTCGAGCCAGAAGAGCATGGCGGGATCCTTCGCGACCTCGATGAGGAGATCGCGAAAACTTCCGAGCGCCATCGCTCGAAACAGTTCTATCTGCCCTTGCGGCCCGGGCAGGTCGCCGGGCTTGAGCGCCATCATGCGCGTGGCCTGCGCGCCGCCGACGATCCCCGCGATCTTCGAGTAGGCCGTCGCGAAGTGGTTGTGCCAGAAGAGCGCCATCTTCTCCTGGAGCGGCCGGTTCGAATGGAGCATGCGGAACAGCCATCGCTGGCGCGCCTGCTCGATGTTCAGGTTGGGAGAGAAGCCCGCACCGCGGGCAACCTGCGCGTAGGCAGGGTTCCCGATCTTCTCGTCCACATCGTCAGGCTGGGACTCGTAGTCCAACAGGTGCTGCAGGACCTCCGACGTGGAACGGCCCTCGAACGCCTTCAGGTCGTCCTGACTGGCGCCAAAGCCGGCCCGGCGCAGAAGGTGATCGACGCCCAGTTCGCTCCGTGCCATGACTCACCCTCCCGGTCTGGGTTCCCGGCGATCCCGCGCCACTTTAGAGCCCGTGAGCGCGCGCGGCATAAGATACTGCGCGACCATGCCGCCACGAAAACGACCCGCCACCCGTTCTTCCAAGCGCCGCGCTTCCCCGAGGCGCAGCGCCCGAAAAGAGGTCACTTCATCACAGGGCGCTGCCGCCCGGCAAACTGAGGCCACGAGCGGCCTCGCGCCGGGCATGCAGACCGTCAACACCTACCTGGCCGTGGCCAACGTCAATGCGTCGATGGAGTTCCTCGAGCGTGCGTTTGCATTCACCCGCGGCGTCGTGCTGCCGGATGCCGACGGCCAGGTCCGGTACGCAGAAATGCGTCACGGCGAGTCCGTGATCATGCTGGTGCGCCGCGGCGATTCCGCCACGGCAAGTGGAGGGGCAGCAGCATTGTATACGTACGTGAACGACGTGGATCGGGCGGCGGCGGACGCGCGCAAGGCGGGGGCAGGAGTGACCGACGCGGAGGATCAGGCGTGGGGCGACCGGACGTCGGTCGTCACCGACCCTGACGGTTATCGCTGGGTGCTCGCGACGTTCAAAAAGCTCGCGCCCTTCACCTGACCGGAGAGCGAGAGTCGATTGGCGACAGGGACAGGAACGACTGCTCTCCACGGACCATGAGTGTTCCGTACAAGCGGATCGGTCTACCGGCCAGTGCGGGAAGCATCCGTTGGAATGACTCGCCATCCGATACGATGAGCGCAATCCGCTTGACACCCTTCGACTCGCGCACGACCAACATCGCTGGCACCTGGCCGAGGAGACACCGGACGGCACAGTCGCGGTGAGTGGGTCCTTGACCCGGCTTCATCACGCCGAGGTAGCACTTGCTATCGACGATTTCACCGTCGAACATCGCGGCACCCAGATTTTCAATCGGTGGACCCGGTGTGCGCTCGGCCGATACATCCGTGATGCTGTCGGGAACGACCTCGATCATCCGATCATCACCCCGCTCGACGAGGGTGCCTGACAGTCGAACGTGCCGGCCGTCGAGTCCGGCGACGAGTCTGGCAGCGCCGTGCTTCCCTGGCCCGACGAGCCAGTGCCACACAGGCTGACCGGATTCCCTGGCCACCTCGAGCCCGGGTAACGGATGCTCGACGATGCGACCCGAGAACGAGCGCAGCTCACCGTAATGAAAGGTCCCGGGCGACGATCGTTCCTGTGCCCAGACCAGCACTCCGGCAGTCACGAGCGATAGCATCGCCAATGACACGGCCGTGGCGCGCAGCATCCGTGACAGTCCATCGGGCATCCTGGGCTCGTAGCCGATATAGAAGTCGTCGATCACGAGATACCTCGCTCGACCAGTGCCGGCTCGACGAACGTGCCCGCGGGACGAGGCGTCGGCCGTACGAGTACGCGCCCTCGCTCCACGCGGACGTCGAAGGTTGGCAACCGCTCCGTGAATGGCGCCGGTGCCCGCCCGGAGCTGGGTTCGTACTCGTAGCCGTGCCACGGACAGACGATGCAGCCGCCGACAATCTTGCCCTCACCAAGGGGTCCATTCTGGTGGCGGCAGACGTTCGACACGGCGGAGACCTTCCCGTCATAGCGGAACACGGCCACTCGCTCCCCTGCGAGACATACAGTCTTCCCCCGCCCCTCCCGAATCTCTTCTACTCCACACACATCGACGAACGTGGCATTGGCACGGTCAGCATCGGCAGAGCGCTCCCCTCGCGCAGCAAGACCATGAAGCGTGAGAGTCACGGTCACGCTGACGAGCAGCATCACCGGCAGGATCACGTGACGCTCCGCCTGCAGGGCACCAAGAGCAATGTGTGCGACCACCAGCGAGTACGCCAGGTACACGAGCATGTGAAGCGACTTCCAGACCGGCGCACTCAGCACGCGCAGCCAGAAGTCGTGGCTCGTCGCCGCCATGAGAGCCAGGATGAGGAGCGCGAGCAATCCGAGTTGCTGGTAAGGAAAGTCGGTGAGACTGCGATAGTCGGTGCTCGTGACCAGTACGCTCACCAGAGGGTTGACGTCGCCCAGAGCGTGAAACTGCACGATCGCGAACGTCCCATGCGCGAGCGCCAGAAGACACGTCGCAACGCCGAGATGCCGCCGGTTGTAGAGGAGCGGGAGGAACCGGCGGTCCAGACGGCACAGCGGCCCGATGGCCAGCACGATCGTGAGTGTCAGACACGCGGCGGTCCCGAAGGCGCGAATGAGCACCGTCTCGATCGTGGAGTCAGGGTCATGCAGGATCGAGCCAGCCACGAAAAGTGCAAGGTAGACAGCCACGCCGGCCGCGATCACCGCGTCGTACCTGCGTTTCTGCCGATTCCAACCGACGGCCTTGTAGCTCGTGCTCATGGCAGCGGGCGCCGGGTTGCAACGGCCAGAGCGACGAGCACAGGCAACAGCACCGAAATGACGACGATCACCACTGCGTGCACTTTTCGTAGGGGCCGAATCACGTGTAGCTCTCCATCGCGCGCCGGCGCTGCTCGCGGCGAACCGCAGCCCGATGCGCGGTCCACTCGTCGGGTGGCTCGCCCACGCCTCGCAGCAGGCGCACGACGAGGAGTGGCCACAACATCGACACGCCTGGGATGATCAGGATCCGAAAGCCGGTCGTGCCATGGATCGCGGCAGCGTCGACGTTTCCCACCCATCGCCAGACGAAGACAAGCGCGAACGCCGCGCCGCAAGCCACGTAACCGGTTGCGATATTCACGATGAATTCGGCAGTAGCCACGCTCACGATGACCTGCTCCAGATACCAGTTCGATGCGGGGACGTGTTGTGGGGTTACCGTCCACGCGAAACCCGGGCGCGCGCGTGGCATCTCAATCGCTGTGCGCGTCCCACAACCAAGGCACCGAGGAACACATGGAACTCGAGAATCGTGTTGTCGTGATCACCGGCGGCAAGCGGATCGGCCGCATCGTCGCGAAAGAACTCGCCCATCTGGGCGCCGATCTGGTTTTGTCGTATCGCGGATCGAAGAACGAGGCAGGGGCGACCGCGAGCGATGTGCACGCGCTCGGTCGACGGGCGATAGCGGTGGTCGCGGACGTATCGAAGGCCGCTGACTGTGACAGCCTCATCGCTTCAGCCCTCGAGGCCTTCGGACGGGTCGATGCGCTCGTGAACATGGCGTCGGTCTATGGCAGCACGCCTTTCAACGAGCTGACCGAGGCGCTCTGGGACAAGGACATCAACGTCAACCTGAAGTCAGCCTTCTTGTGCTCGAAGGCCGCCGTGCCGGCCATGCGAGCTGGAGGCGGCGGACGGATCGTCAACTTCGCGGACTGGCTGGCGCGCAGCGGCCGCCCGGCGTATCAGGGATTTGTCTCCTACTACGTGGCCAAGGCGGGCGTCATCGCATTGACCGAAGCGCTCGCGCTGGAACTGGCGGCCGATCAAATCCTGGTGAACGCGATCGCGCCCGGGCCTATCCTCCCGCCGCCAGACATGGCGCCCGAAGAAATCGCCACTGTTGCCAATGCCACTCCGGTGAAGCGCTGGGGCGGCGAGAGCGAGATCGCGAAGGCCGTCATCGCGTTGCTCACGACGGATTTCATCACGGGCGAGACCATTCGCGTCGATGGTGGCCGCCATCTCGCGTGAGGAAGGTCATGACGACTGCAACACAAGCGCTGATTCAACCACCACGTCTGCGATCGGAACATGGGCTCGAGCCCGGCCGGCGTGTCACCTGGATGGAACTCTTCTTCGATCTCATCTTCGTAGCCGCCGTGGCACAGGTCGGCACTCATCTTCAGCAGGATTACTCGCCGACCGGGCTGCTGCGGTTCGCGCTGCTGTTCGTGCTGATCTGGTGGGCCTGGCTCGGTCACACCAATTTCTCCACTCGCTTCGACACCGACGACCTCGTGCAGCGCGGGCTGACGGCGCTGCAGATGTTCCTCGTCGCGGTGATGGCCATCAACGCCACAGAAGCGCTCGACAGCCGGGATTCCGCCGGATTCGCCGCGGCCTACGCCGCGATGCGGCTCGTGCTGGCGATGCAATACCTCCGGGCCAGGCGGATCGAAAGGTCGCGTGCGCTCGCCGAACGGTACGCACTCAGTGCTGCGATCGCCGCGGTACTGTGGCTGGCGTCCGCCCTCGTACCCGCGCCCGAGCGGTACTGGATCTGGGTGGTCGCGCTGATCGTCGACCTCGGGACGCCGCTCATCTCCACTCGGCACCTCGTCGAGGTGCCGCACGACGCGGCTCACCTGCCCGAACGTTACGGCCTGTTCAGCATTATCCTGCTCGGCGAGTCGATGGTCGCCGTCATGACCGGGATGAGCCACCAGGAACACTGGAGTCCCGCTGCGGCATCGGCGGCTGTACTCGGGATGGCGATGGTCTTCGCGATCTGGTGGTGTTACTTCGACGGCGTCGAGGCGGTTGGCGAACGCTTCGTGCGCTCGCATGCAGACGCGCGCCGATTTCACGTCTGGACCTATGCCCATCTGCCGCTGTATCTCGGCATCGCTGTCGCTGGTGTGGGCGTGGAACACGTCATCACCACCGCCACGGTCGCGCCACTGCATCTGTCGGAGCTGGCAATCCTGTCCTCGGCCATCCTCCTCGTGATGCTGGCGTTAGGCGTGATTGGCGCGACGTCCCACCGCCGGCACCACCGTTCCGGCAGGCGGCTCCTCGAGATGACCCTTTGAGCCGTTGCGGTAGCGAAGCGCCAACTGCGCCAGCTCCAACAACGACGTCACCGGCGCACCGCGTCTGACGTTCTCGGCGCCAATCTCGAAGGCCAGACGCCACTGTTCGAAGAGAACGCGGTAGGCCTCAAGCAGCCCGACGCCCGGGTCGTAGATGTGGGTCGCCTCGGACGTCACGCCGTTCAGTTCGATGACAACGATGCCGCGGCCGCGCGTGAAGTCCTCGATCGATGGCACGCGGACATCGTATCGACCGAAGTAGAAACCTTCAAAGCCCTGCGACAACTCGTCGAACGCAAACTCGAGATCGGAAGTGATCAGCTGATGTGCGTCGAAGAAACGTGCGCCTCGGCAGTGCGTGCCGAGATCGCCCAGCGGCACGACCTCGCCCGGCTCCGGAACGTTCGTCAAATGCGCGCGCTTTCTCCTCAGGTGAAGGCGGGCCATGCCAATGGTCTGCGGGTCGTCGAGAATGAGCTGTTCGAGCGAGCGGCAACCGTCTCCAACGACGAAAGGCAGCCGCTTCTCGGTCACCGAAATGATGCGGCCGCGCACTTCGGATGGCCGCCGACAATAGAAGACACCAAACTCGAGACCGGGCACGTACTCCTGGATGATCGTGTCAACGGTGCTGCCGTCGAGATGCGCATGGAGTTGCTCACGCGTACGGGCGACCACCACGCCGGAACCACGTTGGCCTGCGTTCGGCTTGAGCACGACGGGCAGCGGCAGGTTGTGGCGACGAAGGAATTCATCGGCGCGTTCACGCCTCATCGGAACCGGCAGGTCGCTCGCGATCACGTCGCTGTGCGCGACCCCGCTGCCGCCTGAGCGACACAGGCCTCTGAGGATCGCGATCTTTGATTCGCCAACCACGCCCCCGGCAAGGATCGCTGGGTTCGCGGCGGTGAACACGACCAGGCTCCGGTGCTTCATCGCGAGGACGACGAGCCAACCCGCCACCGGCACATACGCCAGCCAGGGCGGCCAGTATTCCCACTTCGTCAGCCGCAGCCATGACGACACCATGAGTCGCCATGTCCGATGGCCCCGAGCCAGCACCAACAGGAGAACGGCGCGATGCGGTCGACGGTAAGCAGTCATGGTGAGAGACCTCCGACCTTGGATGCCGCGGCCAGCGCGCGGTTTCATGCCGGTCACGCGTAACGCATTCCCGAGCCCGGTCATCCAAGGGGCACAGGTCACAGCAGGGTCACGGCCTGAAAGGGAACACTCATGAAGACATGGAATGCACAAGCGATCGTGAGCTGGACGCTGCAGCTAGCCGTGGCAGGCATCCTGCTGCAGACGCTGTTCTTCAAATTCACGGGGGCGGCTGAATCGGTGTACATCTTCTCGACTCTCGGTGCCGAACCCTGGGGGCGTATCGGATCGGGCGTCGCCGAGCTGGTCGCCGCGATCCTGTTGCTGACACCGGCGACGACCACGATCGGTGCTGCGCTCGCACTCGCGCTGATGGCGGGCGCCATCGGCAGTCACCTCACTGTCCTCGGTATCGACATCCAGGGTGACGGCGGGCTCCTCTTCGCCCTCGCGATCATCGTCTTCACCGCCTCCGCCGCCATCCTGGTCCTTCGTCGAGGCGAAATTCCGCTCATCGGGATGTGGCTTCGCGCCCATTCCGCCACCCTCTGAGGACCGTCGTGGCTGCCCCTGTGATTCATGCGCTTCTCGATCTGCTCGCCGAGATGCGATCGATGGTCGAGCGCATCGATGACGACAGCTACACCGCGCCGGCACCGGGGCGCTCCAGCGGCGGGATCGGAGGCCATGTCCGCCACTGCCTGGATCATGTTGGTGCCCTCGTCACCGCCATACGCACTGGCCTCTGCGCCTACGATCGCCGGGCTCGCGGCACGCTCGTCGAGCGCTGCCGGGTCGCGGCTCTTCAGCGCATCGACGACCTGGCAGGCGACCTCGCGCAGGCAGATGTCGCCCTCGTCGACGCGCCAGTGGCGGTCGAGAGCCAGATCGATACGACCGGCACCACGATCGTCACCATGTCCACGTTCGGCCGCGAGCTCGTGTTCGTGTCCAGCCACACGGTCCATCACAACGCCCTCATCGCTCACCTGCTCGCATCGCGTGGCATCAGCCTCGATGCGCGCTTCGGGCTCGCGCCTGCGACGCCGTCACATCCCGAGCCGTGGACATGTGCACAGTGACCGTTCTTCCCGAGGCGCTTCTGACGGCGCGTACTGATTGGCATGGCGAGCGCGTTCGGTGGCGTCTCGCCTGCAATCGCGACGAGTTGACAACGCGATCGGCGGCCTGGCCGCCGGCGATCACGCGGATCGGATCACGGCACGTCATCATGCCCGTCGATCCAGATGGTGGCGGCACCTGGATCGGAGTCAACGATGCCGGCCTGGCCTGCACGCTGCTGAATGTCTCTGGCGGTTCGCGGCTGATGGCGGCACCGTTGAGTCGTGGCACCATCATTCCCCGCCTGCTCGGATACGGCGACGTCGATTCGGCTCTCGTGTGGACCCGCGAGCTACAGGCTGATCGCTATCTGCCATTCCGGCTGCTGATCGTTGACGGCCGCGAACTCGTCGAATGCTGGACGGACGGTTCGACCTTCGAACATCGGCGCACACGTCTCCGCGACGCCGTCATTCGGTCGTCGTCAGGATTGGGAGACCATCTCGTGGCCGGCCCCCGCGCCGCCCTGTTCGAACGGTTCCTCGCGTCAACGCACGATCCGATTGCTGCCGAGGATCTCTTTCATCTGCATCAATGGCGAGGGCGCGAAGAGCTCAGCGTCCGCATGCGCCGGGCCGATGCGCGCACGGTCAGCCACACGGTGATCGAGATTCGCGAGCGTACGGTCAACCTCGCGTACCGCCAGGCCGACTCTCCCGACACCGTCTCGATCACGCTGGCGGCATGATGCAGATCGCAACTCTCACAGGGCTGGCGCTCTCGACGCTGATCTCCGAGGACCTTGCCACCATTGCCGCGGGCCTCCTGGTTCGCGGCCAGCATCTGCCGGCAATTCACGCGGTTGCCACCTGCGTGATCGGCATCTATCTCGGCGACCTCGGTCTGTGGTGGATGGGACGCCTGCTCCGCCGTCGCGGTGATGTCCGCACATGGCTGCCTCGGCGACTAGTGTCACCGGTGACTGCCAGTACCGTTGCCAGGTGGGACTCCCGCCTGGAAGAACACCTCCCAATGGCGATCCTGCTGAGTCGATTCCTGCCCGGAGCACGATTGCCCACGTACGTTGCTCTCGGGATGTGGGGACGACGACCAGTGGCATTTGCGGCCTGGTCGCTCCTTGCCGTGCTCATCTGGACTCCTCTGCTCGTCGCCACGACGGCGTATGTCGGCGAGGCCGTCGCCGATCACCTGCTGCGTGATGTCAGGGTGGCGCTTCTGAGCTCAGTGCTGACGGCTATGGCGATGTGGGGAGTGATTCGACTGACGGGCAAGACCATGGCGAGGATCGCCGGGCACTACCACCAGCGCTTTGCCCAGACAATCGAGAGGCCGATCTGATGATCGACGCTGGCCACGTTCCAGCGCTTGATCGCGGCATGCGCCAGCCGGATGGTGGTGTCGGCGTTGACCAGGTAGCCTCCGGTCGTGTCCGCGTACCACGACGTCCGGTCCGGCACTTCCCCGGTGGCAGCGATCGTGACGGGCGAGGTGATGGCAGTCGCACGCGTGTGCACGTAGATCCTGGGCGTCAGCGTTTGCTTCACTTGCAACGTCGCACCCCTCGCTTCGCGGTCACCCGTCGGCGTATCGAAACGATCGTGTGTCCACTCGCCGCTGATCTTCGTGTAGCCGAACGCGTACTCGCCTTCGACGTTGACCAGCGTGTACGGATCGCTGACCGTCGTGTCTCCGGATCGTCCCCACGCTGCCGCAACACCAATGCGCATGCCCTGACGCGGTGAGATACCACCGCCGACGACGCCATTGGGACGAAACGGCGGATTGTCGACGTGGAAGAAGTCCGCCGGAGCTCGATCGATGAAGGCGGCGCGCGCGTCCCAGTGCTTGGCCGAAGTCGCCACCTGCACGCCGATCGGATAGATCGACGAGATCAACGCATGCGGGGCGGCGCCGCCGCCGATCGGCGGCAGGTAGCTGTAGTAGCCCCGGTGCCACCAGATGATGCTGTCGTTGACGTTGGCGCGGTTCTCGGTCATCCCCAGTCCGATCGGCGACGTGAACTTCCCCGCCTCGACGCGCCACTGATTTCTTTTCTCGAACTGGTAGCGAACGGATGCCTGCGCCACGTAGCTTTCCCAGTTCCCCATCATCACGCGCCAGACGAGCGGCCGCACCGACACCTGTAGCCGTGGTGCGACTTCGACTGTGCCGAAGGGATCGATGATGAGTTGCGTCTTCCACGCGCCGGAGTCGTCAAAGTAGTCCTGCACGCCGACCACAGTATCGACAGCGACCTCACGCGTGCCGCCGCCGGGTTGAGCCGCGACCGGACCTGCCAACACCACCGTGAGCGCCAACGCCATCGTCATTGCGCGTGTGCTCATTCGGCCCTCTGCAACCGCACCACCTGCTGACCAGCCGCGGCGGGTGCCCGGCTGGGAAACCGCACGAGAGAACCGCTCGCGGACTTGCCCGCCGGTGTCTCGTGGCTGTCCGTTGTCACCGCCAGGGCGATCGGCAAAGCCGCCATCGCCTGCACCACCTTCGCGTCGAAGTCGACACCGATGCAGCGCCACAACTCCCCGACCGCCATCGACACCGGCAGCGCGGCACGGTACGCGCGCGCGCTCGTCATGGCATCGAAGGCATCAGCCACGTGCACGATGCGCGCGAACATTGGAATCTCGTCGCCTTTCAACCCGTGCGGGTACCCCCGGCCATCGGGACGCTCGTGATGTAACTCGACGATGGCCAGTTGCGCATCGAGGAATCGCAGCGGCTTGAGGATCCTCGCGCCGAGCGTCGGATGCAGTTTGATCTGCTCGAACTCTTCCGGCGTGAGCTTGGTCGGTTTGCCGAGCACGGCGTCGCTGACGCCGATCTTGCCGATGTCGTGCAGCAGCGCCCCGAGCCGCAATGTCTCGAGGTCGGCATCGGACAGCTGCATCTGCCGGCCGATGGCAACCGACAGATCGGCGACGCGCTGCGAGTGACCTGCGGTATAGGGATCGCGTGCGTCGAGCGCGGTGGCGAGCGCTCCGATCACACCAAGGTATGCTGCTTCTGACTCGGCTTCCGCCAGTGAGACTGCGGTCCGCAGATCGTTGAAGGTGGCGGTGAGCGTATCCAGCTCACGGCTCCCGCCCATCCGGGGAAGCGGCTGATCGAAGTCACGCGCCTTGGCCATCTGCGCGAGTGAACTCGACAGCCTGTCGATGGGTCGCGCGACCGTTCGCGCCAGCCACCAGCTGCCTCCGACCGCGATGAGCAACGCGCCAACACCGGCCAGAAGCAAGACTCGGCCGGTCTCGGCAGTCGCCGCTTTGGCAGCGCTCGTCACCGATCCGAGCGCATACAGGCTCGCCGAGTCTACTGACGACAATCGTTGGACAACGTACTCGTCGCCCGTGAGGACGACCGTTCCACTCGACGGCAGCGCGAGGTCCGACAGGGCGCGACGCAGCGGCCCGGGAGTGGACGTCGCGATGACCCGTCCATCGAGAAGAATCGCGATGTCGGCGCCTGCTTCCGCCGCCAGGTTGGCCGCATAGGCATCGTCGAGCGGCGCCGCGAGAAAGAACTCGCCGATCACATCGCGTCCAAGCACGAGCGGCACGGCAGTGGCGACGTATGGATGGCCGTTACGGTTGACCACGGTCTCCACCGGTGCGCCGTCTTCGGTCACCCGCAGGCTCAGACGCGCACCCGTTGGCCAGTCGTTTCTGTGCGGTCCGGCACTGGCCAGCACGATCCCTCGTACGTCGGTCACCGAGAGCGCCGGCACGGCCAGGAGTTGCTGCAGCTTGGCTAGCTCGGTCTCGATCGTCGAGCGGAGCGGGCCGAGCTGCTCTTCGTTTCCACGCTCGGCGTAATAGGTGTCGATGGCTGCCTTGAGGGTCGGGTTTTCGGCGAGCGCCATCGCCTGCAGCGTCTGCTCACGGCGGCGCCGGGCTTCGACGTCGGCGAATCGGAGCTGGCTCGCCTCCAGGTTGTCGACCACGCTGCGCGTCACACGGGCGTTGGTCTGCCATGAGAAGAGAAAGAAGACCGCCACGATCACGGTCCCGATCACACTCAGCGCGAAGCAGAGGACCTTGACGAGCAGCCGCGGTGAGCGTTTGACGAGCCCGATCATTCAGCGTCGGTCAGTGGCAGCGAGAAGCTCAGCTCTGTGCTAGCGCCGTTTTCGATCGTCGCGGTGTGCGTGACCTCCCCGGCGCGTTCGTGCCAGGCAGTGACGTCCAGGCGGCCTGCCGGAACACCCGTGATCACGAAGCGGCCCGAGCGATCCGGAACCGCAAAGTACGGGTGGCTGAAGACCCGGACGATCGCGCTCATGTGCGAGTGCAGGTGACAGAACACCTTCACCACGCCCGGCCTGGTGAACGTGCGCGCCTTCGAGACGCTGCGCGGATAGCGCCCGAGGTCGAATGTCGCCGCACGGGAGAGTGAGAACACGTTGTGAAAGATCAGGTCGTCGTTGGGAAATTCGACCGTGGAACCCACGGTCACCGGGACGACGTGCGGTACGAACTCTTCGTTCGTCTGACGAATGGTCACGCGCTGCGGTGGCGAGCTCACCGACATCGGCGCGTTGATGAAGACGATGACGTTGTCGAGTTCTGACGTCTCTCGTTCACTCGCGGCGCCAACGACGCGTCCCGGATAGGCACCCGCGGTAGCCAATCGACGGGCCGGGTGGGCCACGACGTGTACACGGCCCGTCACGGTCCCTGTCGCCGGTTCCGGCGCGGCATCGGATCGCCCGGAACTGCACAGAACCGCCAAGGCCAGGGCGGCACCCGCCGACAGACGGAAAGTGTCCATCGCGATCAATATCGGGAGCTGCTTCGCCGCCCTTGAACGTCGGTATCAATACGTGCGTCGATGCGCGCATCAGTGCGCAGT
>JAICEG010000087.1 GCA_025924295.1 Vicinamibacteria bacterium | reverse complement strand
GGGGAGGAACCGGTAAACCGTGGTGATAGATGGTCTGATAGCGGATGCTCTTGCCGTCCTCGTCGATCCAGCCGAGCGCCTGCTGGAAGAGTCCGGGTTCGGGCGCGCCGGCCGGCACGGTCGCCTCACCGATATAGAGCTTGTCGACGTGCATGAAGATGGAGGCGTAGGTCCGTGACTTGTCAGGGTTCGTGAGGTGCAGCAGGTATCCCTCGACCAGATCGATGTTGGTCCAGATGAATTCGGTGACCCTGGCGTCGCGCTGCATGAAGTTCCACGATGCGTAGACCATCGCGCCCGCATAGTCGACTTTCCAATAGCCGGCACCAGTGGAACTGCCAGGATTCGTTCCACCGCGGCAGGTCTCTGCTCCCGGTGGACACGACTTGGCTCTTTCGGTCAGCAGCTTCTCGATATTGCGGTAATCGACGACTGTCATGGAGAAACGGCTGTCGCCAATCGAGGCGCTGTAGACGCGGGCCGGCAGATCGGCGCCGAACTGCGACTTGTAGGTTGTTTCTGTCACCCGTGGCTGACCGGGGAAGTTGGTCGTGAACCGATCCTCCCGGCTGACGAACTCCGTCCATTCCTGCGCGAACGCAGGCACCGAGATCGACAACACCAATGCCGCCGCCAGTACGCTCGGACGCATCGCCGATCTACCTGCCTATCTGGCCTGTCGCGTCACCGCCCCCGCCGCCCCCGCCGACGATGGCAGGCTCTGGATACAGGCCCATCCCGTGGAACGAGTTCGAGTAGATGCTCTGGTAGCGAACACCGTTTCCGTTCTTGTCGACCCACTGCATCGACTGCTGGAACAGCCCGGGCTCGGGACGACCTTCAGGCACGGTGCCCTCGAGGATGTACAGCTTGTGCGCGCGCATCCCGATCCACGCGAACGTGCGCGAGCGGTCGGCGTTGGTCAACTGGACGATGTGCCCTTCGACGAGGTCCTGCCACTCATAGGTCATGTAGTTCAGCTTCGCGTCGCGCTGCAGCAGCTTGAACGTTGCGAAGACGATCGCTCCCCGTTCGTCGTGCCTCGCGTACCCGGCGCCGAGCGCTTCGGGCGCATTCCCGCGACAGTTGGCATTCCCTGGTGGGCACGATTTCGCGCGTTCGATACCCTGCTGCGTGATCGAGCTGTAGTCGACGACGGTGAGTGAATACTTCTCGCCGTTCTTCTCGGCACTGTACACGCGGCCGGGGAGGACGTAGTTCAGTTGGGAGGTCCAGGTGATGTCGCTCACCTTCGGTTGGCCAGGGAAGTTCAGCCTGAAGCCATCCTGCAGGCTCGTGTACTCCTCCCATTCCTGCGCGAACGCGAGAGCGGGAAGCGACAACAGTAATGCGAACGCCAGTGCTCGTACGCGCATGACCTTCAGCCCGCTTAGAAATCTTTGGGCGCGGGCGCGTTTCCGCCGTCCCAGTCCTTGACCGATCCGTCGCCCGCCTTGAGGAAGCCGAGCAAGCATCCGTTGGTCCGATCTCTGAGCGGATGGCAGCGCGCTTTGACGCGATCGCCCGCCTTGACGTACTCGCGGGTGACGCCCATCTTCTCGAGTTGCCCGCGCGTCGTCGCCTCGAGCGCCCACACCTGCGCGGTGCCCGCGGCGTCCTTGACCTCGATATACAGCCAGGAGTGCGGCGTGAGCAGATGGAGCTCCTTGACCACGCCTTCGATGTCCCGGAAGGTTTCTTCGTACTGGCCGTGCGAATGATGCGCCGATGCCGACAGCGCCAGGCACATCACACAGGCGACCGTAAGACATGAACTCAACCGCACGGGGGCCTCCTTCTGGAAAAGAGTGCGCGACGTCGCCGCAATCCTGCCACCAAACGCCCGAAATCCCAAGTGGCGTTCTTGCTCTATACTCCGCTTCACCGAAAGGGGCCTATGAGACTCGTCGCCGTCTGTGCACTCGTCGTGTTGCTTACTGCTGCTGGTTCTGCTCAACAGACGGTTCCGCGTGGTCGTGGTGGCGTCCCGGTGGCGCCCAATGGGATTCCCGCCGTGCCGCTTCCAGACAAGCCGCTGGAGTTCCCGACGGCCGAAGGTCAGAAGATCCGCGTGGTGGTCGTGGCCCGGGGCATGTCGTCCCCCTGGAGCATGGTGTGGCTGCCGGACGGCGACATGCTCATCACCCAGCGGACAGGGCAGCTGCGTCGACTGCGCAAGGGAGTGCTCGATCCGACACCGGTTGCCGGCGTTCCCGAGGTCGTCGCGGGCGGCCTTGGCGGCCTCATGGAGATCACGCTGCATCCGCAGTTTGCGACCAATCAGTTCGTGTATCTGAGCTACCCGAAACCGATCGGTGCGGCACCGGCGCCTGCGCCACCGGCTCCCGGGGGTGGCGGTGCGGGCCGTGGCCCTGTTCAACAGACCGCACTCGCGGTCGCGCGCGCACGCTGGAATGGGACCGCGCTCACCGACGTCAAGGACACCTTCGTGGCGCAGACGGGCGTCGGCGGGCCTGCGCGCATGGTCTTCGGCCGCGACGGAAAGTTGTACGTCACCACCGGTGGCGTCAACAGCGGTGCGCAGGATCCAAGCAGCCATGCAGGCAAGGTGCTGCGCCTGAACGATGACGGCTCGGTGCCGCAGGACAACCCGTTCGTGAAGCACGCCGGATACGCACCGGAGGTCTACACGCTTGGGCATCGCAGCTCGCTCGGGCTCGGTGTGCACCCGGGCACCGGTGAAATCTGGCAGCACGAGAACGGACCCAACGGCGGAGACGAGATCAACATCCTGAAGACTGGTGGCAATTACGGCTGGCCGATCGTCAGCTACGGTCGCACTTACCCCGGTCCGTGGCAGGCACCGAAGCTCTCACATGACAACTTCGAGCAGCCGATCGTGTTCTGGGTGCCGTCGATCGCCGCGTCAGGGATCGCCTTCTACACGGGCAACAAACTTCCGAAGTGGAAGGGCGACGTCTTCGTTGGCGCGTTGCGCGTGGGCGAGATCCCGGGCACCGGTCACCTGCAACGCATCCTGTTCAACGAGCAGATGGAGGAGTTGCGCCGCGAGTCGTTGCTGACGGAGATGCGGCAGCGCATTCGTGACGTACGGCAAGGTCCGGACGAGTTGATCTACGTCCTCACCGACAGCCCGAAGGACGGCGCGTTGCTGCGCATCGAGCCGGCGCCTTGATCAGGTCGTGACTCAGTTCGCGGAGTGGCTCTCGCAGACGTCGCTGAGCCTTGCAATTCAAAGCCACGAGTGGGTCATTCCGACGGTCCAGTCCGTTCACATCATCGCCATCGCCGGCGTGCTGGGCTCCGTGTTCATGATCATGCTCCGTATCCTGGTGCGGGCGGGGCGCGATCAGACGCTGGCTCAGACGACGGCTCGGTTCGGTCCCTGGCTGTCATGGGCCCTGTGTGTGCTGATGGTCACTGGGGTAGTGATGATCGTGGGCGAACCGGCGCGTCAACTGCTCGCGTTGTCGTTCTGGTTGAAGATGGGCCTCGTTGTGATCGGGACCGCTGTCGCCGTGCTCTTTCAGCGGTCGCTCCGCCGGCATGAGCCGCACTGGGAATCCGTCCTCGTCAACCAATCGCGCGTCAAGGGTCTGGCGGTTGTGACCTTCCTGGTGTGGGTCTCGGTCGTCGTCCTCGGCCGCCTGATCGCCTACGACTACGTATGGGGCTCGTGGTCGACGGCCCTCAAGCAATAGATGGATGTGGCCGGCCTCATCGCGTCGCTCGAAGCGTCAGGCCTCGCGACCGGCATTCGCAACTCGCTGTACCTGTTCCCGCTCATCGAATCGGCGCACGTCGTCGGGTTGACGATGGTGTTCGGGACGATCCTCATCATCGATCTGCGGCTGCTCGGTCTGGCCTCGACGCAACGGAGGTTCACCGCCATCGCCTCCGACGTGTTCAAGTGGACGTGGCTGGCGTTTGCCGTGACGGTGATGACGGGCGCGCTGATGTTCGTCACCAACGCGAGCACGTACTACAACAACGCGTACTTCCGCGCGAAGATGGTGCTGCTCGTCCTGTCCGGCCTGAACATGCTGGCCTTCGAGCTGACCGCAAGGCGATCGCTGCACGTCTGGGATCGACATGCGGCGGCGCCGGCCGCCGGCAGGGCAGTGGCGGCGTTGTCGCTCGCGCTCTGGATCGGCGTGATCTTCCTGGGCCGGTGGGTCGGCTTTACGACGAGCTCGGTGCCGGTGCCGGCAGACGACGTCGATCTCGAGAAGCTCGAAGACCTTCTTCCGAAGTAGAGCCGGAACCTCACGATTTGGGTGCGGCGCCTTCTTTCGGCAGCTCGCCGGCGCCGAACGTCTTGTTCCCCGCCACCGAGTCGCAGTGCTTGCCCGGTTCGGGCTTGCTGCCCTTCGGGCACTGGAACAGACCCGACATTCCCCGGTCTCCCGCTGGCTTGCCATCCCGCCGCGGGTGAATCCCCATGCTGAAGACGGTTCCCTGCGGAAAGCTCTCGCGCGTGATGCCGTCCTTGAACGCCTGCGCCGCACTCTCCATCTGAGCGACCCAGACGAACGGCTGACCCTTGTCGTCGCGTACCAGCGCGTCTCGAGCGTCGTTGAGCGGCACGAAGTGCATCTCGAAGTGCGCCGCATTGGGGACGATGCGAACGATGACTCCCGTGAAAACGCGGTACACCGTCCCGTCGTACATGGCATACGAGTGATGAGCGCGTGCCGGTGGCGCCGCCAGCGCCATCACCGCGATTCCAACGCCTAGTGCAGCGATCCGCATCACCAGCCCTCCGCTCACTTGAAGCCCAGGTCGAGTTCCTGCGTCGGCCGCTCCATGTCCTTCTCGAAATACTCCTCCCAGAGCTTCGCCCACGGCCGGTCGAGCATGTCAGGCACCTTGTAGTCGATCACTTGTCCCGGTGCGACCTGTGTCGCGAATCCCTCGATTGGGTAGAGCGGCCGAGTACATTCGACCCATCCGAGCCGGTCGGCAGTGCCCCATCCCTGCTGGTAGTTCCTGTGCCAGAGGATACGCACCGGCTGCGCCAGCGCTTCGGAATCGTACAGCACTGTTTCCCAGTCGACGCCGATGAATTTTCCGGCGGCATCGCGAACCGGTGTGAGGATCTCGATCGTCTCGAGCTTATCGCTCCACTCCCAACTCGAATGCTGGTTCCATCCCTGGATGTTGGCGGTCCAGGTGATCAGCGCGTCTCCGTCCCAGAAGCCGATCGTGTCGCCGTACCACTGCGGAACGCTGTTGCCGAGCGGGAAGTCGCGATTGAGGTGCACGACGCGCCACATGTTGCCGCTCCCGCTGCCCATGAAGAGCACGACGTCCGGCGTGACCACGAAGCGACCCGGCTTGGGGCCGGTGGCCCATTGGCGCATGAAACCTTCCGGCCAGCAGTACGACGCCGACCACTGATGCGCGGCGTTCACGCCTTCGTGATAAATCTGCCGGACCATCCGTTGTTGATAGTCGGGTGTCAGCAGCGACAAGAGGGTCGGTACCTGGTTCGCGCGTGAGTAGTTCCAGACTCGCCGTCCGTTAGGCGCGTACTCGCCGTACACGCCGTCCCATTTGGGCATCGTCTCGTAGGTGTGCCTGGTCGGCCCGCCTCGTGACTTCGCGTCGGCCATCAGCGCGCGGTAATGTTCGCCGGCGTTCTTGAAGGCGTACGGGCTCACGATGTTCTCGCGCGGCCAGTCCATCTTGCAGTCTCCCCAGCGAGCGGTTCCCGGGGGCTTGCTGCCGATGCGCGGATCGTTCGTGCTCGAGCCGGCGCCGCCGCTGCGCATGTCGGCCACCTGTCGTGGGGAATTGCAGCGCCAATAGCGCTGATCCATCCAGAGATCGCGGTCCTTGTAGAAGTCCTTGCTGGTGAACAGATCAACGGGAAGCGGCTGGACCCCGTCAGGCGGGCGCCCGTCCCACTGCGGCCCTTCTCCGAAGCTGCGCACCTCCGGTGGCGGATTCATCGAGGGAAACGGTGCACCGCGCAGCCCCTTCAACTCAGGTGGCCGCAATTGCGCGAACGCCGCCGATGCTCCTCCAGCCACCAGGGCAAGCGACAGCGCCGTGGTCCATATCGCCGTGCGGACTGCAGCCATGTGTTCTCCCAAAGTTGCTCGAGTTCGTTCCAGTTCTTCGTTCTTCGTTCTTAGTTCTTAGTTTTAGTTCCGCTATCCGGCAGCGGCGATGTCGGGTTCGCCGGTGCCGCCAGGTTCTTCGAGAAGAACGGCAGCACGTGCAGTTCGATGCGATCGCGGACCTTGTTGGTGTGGTCGCCGTCGTACTCCTCGTAGTGGTGAGAAATGCGCAGCCGCGTCATCGCGTCGTGCAACTGCTTGTTGGCAGCCAGGAGCGGATCGGCAGTGCCGATGTCGATCGAGATGGCGTAGTACTTCTTCAGATTCTCCGCATGCTGCTCGAGCATCTCGAGCGGCGCATTGGCTACCCACTTCGCGACGATGTCCGGGCGTACCTTTCCATTCTTCACGGGCAGATCGAGGAAGAGCGGCGGGTTCTTCGGATTGGGTGACCACGCCGCGGCAGACGCCAGGAGCACCGACGGTCCAAACCCTGGTGCCTTTGCCGCCTCTTCGGCCTGCGCTCGCGTGGTGATGGCTTCCGCGGCTTTCATTCCTTCCGGTTGCGGATTGCGATTCGCCGTCAGGCAGCACGAGCTCATGAGATAGAGGCTGAAGAACACATCTGGCCGCTTCATGCCGACTCGAATCGCGCCGTAGCCGCCCATCGAGTGACCGGCCAGGCCGCGGCTCATGCGATCGGGAAGCGTGCGGTAGTGACTGTCCATGTAGGCGACGAGGTCTTCGGCAATGAAGCGCTCCCAGTCGCCCGTGGTCGGCGAGTTGGAATACATGCTGCCCTTGTGCAGTGAATACGCGCTGGGCGTGACGACGATCGCCGAGCTGAAACCCTGCGCTGCGGCCAGTCTGTCGCTGCTTTCCTGAAGGTTGGCCAGGCGCTCGGTAAACGTGTTTTCGCGTCCACCATAGCCGTGCAGTAAGTAGATCACAGGGAACCGTCGTGCCTGATCAGCGGGGTAGCTCGGCGGCAGATACACCGTGACCTCGCGATCGGGAGAGTCGCCCTCGAGGTTGCCCTCGAGCGCTTTGCCATGAACGGTGATGCGCTCGACCGTGCCCTTGCCTCCAGCTGGAAGGCCACCACGGCCGCCAGCGGGACCGGCACCACGCCCCTGCGCCGCCAGCAGGCCGACGCCTCCCACGGCAAGAGTCACGACACAGACGACCGACGTTGCGGCTTTCCCCAGCATCCTGTCCTCCGAGGCGGGATTCTAACTTGCCTGACAGGCTTGGCGTGCCATGACGGCTAAGGTTGTGGGCGATTCAGGGGACGACCCGGAACGCCGTGAGCGTGCGCCTCTGAGCGCCGTTCGTCGTGTCGACGATCTCGATCAGGTAGTCCCCGGGCGCCAGCGGAGCCAATGCCGCCTGGCCGCTCAACCACTTCGAACCGTCAGGCTCCTGCGAGGGCATCACGGTGACCCTGACGGCAAGCTCCTTTCCAGTCCGGTCGAGCAACCTCGCGCTCCCGGCAGCCATCGCCGGTGACGCCGGTATGAGCAGGCGAAGCGTGTCGCTGCGGCGGAAGCGAAGATCCGCCGTGGGAACTTCCTTGTTCCCGGTTGTCGGACCGCGCCTGAAGAACATCACGCCCGCCCCATCCGCCACCGACGGCACGGTGACGCGAATCGACTCGTTGGCGGTCGCTGCTGCGCCGACACCCCTCGCCCGCACACGGACCTCGTAGCTGCCCGGCACGAGCGCGCGGGGCGAGATGACGGCTCGCACACCGCCGCCTGCGGGCGCGAGTGTGACGCGCGAAGAACCGGCCGTGTTGCCGGTGGGATCGATCAGGAGCACATCGGCCTCACCGCCCTTCGACCAATCCACGCTCGATGTGGCGCGCGGGAGTTCGACGACAGTCCAGACTGCTGGCGTGTCGGGCGCGGACCACCCGAACGCGGCCTGCACGAAGACCGACGGCTCTTTTCCAACCGCGCTCAACGTCGCCAGCGCATTCGATACCGCTCGAGTCTCGGCCGCGGCGCTGATGGCGCTCTCCGCCGCGGGGAGCGGCGGTGTCGTCACGGTGTTGGCCGCGAGATACCCGCGCCGGGCGCGAATCTGCACGCCCGGTCGTTTGACGCGAACAGTGATCGCGTGAAACCTCCCATCCAGCTTCCCCGTGGAGTAGTAGCCGAGCAGATAGTACGAGGTCAGATCGGCCGTCATTCGCTGCAACGCCGGGGCGAAGTTGTTGGTGTCGAGTACGGCGACGCCGTCAGTCGACTCTGCCATCGTGCGGAGCGCGGTGTGACGTTCCCCCAGGCGGCGGTTGTCCTCGACGGGGCTGATCGTCGGATTCTGGCCGACACCCGCCACCGGCACGATGTCATCGTCGAAGACGACGATGCCGCGCGGGTCGACGGGATAGAACGACACGTTGGCGCGGTTGGCGCTGTCGAGCATCTGGCGGTAGCGCTGCGTGTGATCGAGCTGCGCCAGGCGGAGTCGATCGCTGTCACAGGCGCTGCCGGACTGGTTGGTCACGAGCGGGTCGGACGATAACTTTCCCGTCCGCGGATCGAACCCGGCCCGCGGTGCCGATGGGAGCTGATCGTCGATTGCCCTCGTCAGCGTTTGATTCGGCCCGTAGACACGCCATCCGTTGGTGATCGTGATGACCGCCTTCCGCTCCTCACGCGTGTCGCGCAGGTAGGTGATCAGCTCCTCGAGCGCGTCGAACGTCTGGTCTTCGCGGCGGCGGAGAATCATCTCCTGTGCGATGCCGAGATCCGGGGCCACGCGTTCGTCAGGCTTTCTCGGGAGGCCCGGGTAGCACTGCGCGTAGCGCCGCTCGACGTCGTCGATGAGGTCGTCACGATCGCGCGCTCCCCACGCGCGCCGGAGGGCGCTCTCGACCGTGTCGATCTGGCGCGTGAACGTGATCGCCCGTGTCGGGGTGTGTGGATCGACGATCGCGATCAGATCGTCGGGGCCGATGAGACGACGGATGGCGTTGGTCAACGGTGTCGCGATGCGCTGCGAGGCGATGCCGTCGACATGCAGCACATCGAGGAAGAGCACGAAGACCCGCGCCCGCGGTTCAGTGGCCGCCTGACGACTATCCTCCGGCGTGCGCGGGTCGGACCGCGTTACCGGAGCGTTGGCCGTACGTATCTCGATGGGGAAGAACTGATCGATGGCCTGAGGCACGCGGTCTTCGAGGAGCTCGAAATCCTCGCGGTTCAGATCCGTGACCGGCATGCCGTCGCGCGCCGTCGCGTACACATCGACGCGAATGTAGTTGGCCTCGGTACGGAACGTCGGTCGCGGCTGGTCCTGCGCGGTCGACTGCTGTGCCCTGATCAGCGGCCCGTACAGGGTCGGGGCGCATACGGCGACGAGCGCAATCTGTCTTAGACGTCCGACAGGGGCGCGGATGGACATCCGTGGCTCCGAACGAACCGGCGGGCTGGCAGGACGGAGTTTATCATTTGAGCTGGCTCGATCGAATCGAGCGCCCAACTCGCTTGACAGGGCAGTTCACGGCGTCTAGTCTCGGGCCACGAGAGACGTAGAGCAGGCGGTACTTATATGCGCATTCGAGCCCATCACACCATGCTTCTCCTGGCGGTCGCTGCTGCCGGGTTCGTCCACGTCGCCACATCTGCCCAAGCTGTGCGGCCGCCGGACTTCGCCGGCGAATGGCGGCTCGACAACGCCGAGGATCCGGGGCAGCCACCGCTGTCCGACTATCTGGGCGTTCCGTTCAACGAGGCGGGCCGCCTGCGCGCCGACACCACTCCGGAATCGATCTGGGGTACGCCTGAGTATCAATGCCGGCCGCACTCTGCGCCGCACCAGTGGCGCGGCGTCGGCGGCGCGCGCATCCTGAAGGATCTCGATCCCATCTCGCGCGACATCGTTGGCTTCCGCTTGCAATACATGCGATCGCTCGATCGGCCGATCTATCTCGATGGCCGTCCGCATCCGCCTGCGTACGCACCGCACAGCTGGAGCGGCTTCTCGACCGGGGAATGGATCGGCCACACGCTCAAGGTCACCACGACGCATCTCAAGGATGGCTTTCTCAAGCGTGGCGGTCCGCAGACCAGCGACATGTTGACGATGACCGAGTTCATCACCCGGCACGATGACATCCTCACCGTGGTGCAGGTCGTCGACGATCCCATCTACCTGGACGAGCCGTTCGTGCTGTCGATCACCTCGAGATACGACGCGACGGCAGGACCGCCGACGGAAAACTGCAGCGGCTCGTCGTTTGCCGAGAACGGCGGCCGCGATCGTCACTGGGTGCCGCACTTTCTGCCTGGGCAGAACTCGGGCATCGGTGAATTCCTGAAGACGCAGGACTGGATCCCCTTCGAACCCATTCGGGGCGGCGTGAAGACGACATACCCCGAGTACCGCGGAGTGCTGGCGGGCGCAACGACCGTCGAGAAGCTTTCGGTCCCGTCGTCGCGATCGGGGAATGACGTGGCGAAGCGGATCGCCGATCAAAGCCCGAAGGACGGGGAAGTGCACGTGATGCCGGTCCAGGGAAACATCTACATGTTGGTGGCCGACGGAACGAACATCACGGCCTCGGTGGGGAAGGACGGCATCGCGGTCGTGAACACCGGGTCGCCGCAGATGTCCGACAAGGTGCTGGCCGCCTTGAACGATCTGGCGAAGCAGGCTGTGAATCCGCCTGCGCCCAACACCTGCTTTGGCGCGAACTGTCCCAACACGCCGAGTTGGTCGAGTCCGTACTTCAACGCCGTCATCGCGTCACCGCGGCCGGCGCAGTCGGTTCGATACGTGATCAACACGAGCGCGGCCGCGGAGCACGTCGGCGGCAACGAGAAGCTGGCGACGTCAGCGAACTTCAGGCGTGCCGGGACCGGCAGCGCTTTCGGTGGAGCGGCACCGGCGCTCGGGACGAACGCGACGATCGTGGCGCACGAGGGCGTGCTTGCGGCGGTGAGCGCGACCGGAACGACCGTTCCGTCCGCCGCCTGGCCAAGCGAGACGTACTTCGACGAGTTCCACAAGCTCTCGGAGTACGTGAACGGGGAGCCGATCGTCATCTACCACACACCGGCGGCAAACACCGACAGCGACAGCCTCGTATTCTTCCGTCACTCGGAAGTGATCAGTGCCGGCAACATCTACTCGACGATCAGCTATCCGCTAATCGACGTTGCGAAGGGGGGCACTATCCAGGGCGTCATCGACGGCCTCAACCAGATTCTCGATCTCGCCGTGGCCGAGTACCGGGCGCAGGGAGGAACATGGGTGATTCCCGGCCGCGGACGACTCTCCGACACGGCAGACGTTGCCTCGTATCGCAACATGCTGGTGATGATCCGCGATCGCGTTCGCGATCTGAAGACCAAGGGCATGACGCTCGAGCAGGTGAGGGCCGCACGGCCGACGCTCGACTTCGATGGACGATATGGATCGACGAGCGGCCCGTGGACGACCGCGATGTTCGTCGAGGCCGTGTACAAGACCCTTCCAGAGGGTGCGAAGTAGTTCGCTCGACTACGACACACAGAGGCACTGAGGCACAGAGAATCTTTTATGAAATACGTTGCCCTTCTGGCGCTGATCTTCATGGCCGCCTGGTCCACAACTCTTGAAGCCCAGCGTGGTGGCCGTGGCGCTGCTCCTCCCGCGACCCCGCGGCAGATGGCGCCCATCGATGTCACGGGTTACTGGGTCTCGGTGGTTGCCGAGGACTGGAAGTACCGGATGGTCACGCCGAAGAAGGGCGTGTTCGACGGTGTGCCCCTCAACCCGGAGGGACGAAAAGTCGGCGAGGGCTGGGATCCGGCGCGCGACGAGGCTGCGGGCGAGCAGTGCAAGGCCTATGGCGCGGGGGCCATCATGCGCGTGCCCGGACGCCTGAACATCTCGTGGCAGGACGACAGGGTCCTCAAGATCGAAACGGATGCCGGGACGCAGACACGGTTGTTCCGCTTTGCCGCCTCATCTCCGCCGACAGAGTCGACCTGGCAGGGGCATTCGGTCGCGCAGTGGAACGTCCCCGGTCGCAGCCTCAAGGTCGTGACCACGAACCTGCGCGCCGGCTACGTGCGCCGGAACGGCGTCCCTTACAGTGATAAAACGACGGTGACCGAATACTGGGATCTGAACACGTTGCCGAATGGCGATCAGTGGCTCACGGTCACGACCGAACTCGTCGATCCCACGTACTTCGCGCGGCCGTATGTCACCAGCTCGGACTTCAAGAAGCTGCCGGGCCCGGCGGGCTGGAATCCAACACCGTGCGCGGCCAAATAGATCGAGTGTGCGCGTTGTGCGGCGCGATTCTCCTGGCGTTGAACGCGCCGGCCGTCGCGCATCACAGTGCCGCGGCATACGACACCCAGAAAGAGGTCAAGATCAGCGGGAACGTCGTTCGATATCGCTTTGCCAACCCGCATGTCTACCTCACCGTCCAGGTGAAGAACCCCGATGGATCGACAGCGACGATCGAGGTCGAAGCGGGTGCTGCGTCGGTATTGAACGGGCTCGGCTTCACCAGCGACGCGCTGTCAGTCGGCGATGTCGTGACCGTCGTCGGCAACCCCGATCGCCGGAACCCCGCGATCCTCCTCGGCAGAGATCTGCAGAAGCAGGACGGGACTTATCTTCCGCTCAATATCGGATCGCGCAGCGTCTACCAGGGGAGGAGTGCGTCGGCCACGAGCATTGCCGGGACCTGGTTTTCTCCACGTTCGGAATTCGTTGCCTACACCGGGAGCGTCGGCACCTGGAAACTGACTGACAAGGGCAAGGCGGCCGCGGCCAATGTGGATCCCAAGGCGACGACGCAGAAGGACTGTATTCCTGTAGGGGCTCCGACGCTGATGTTGTATCCGGTCGCCACGACGATCGTCGTCGAGCGGGACCGTGTTGTCATGAACGTGGATTGGATGGAGTCGCAACGCATCATCTACTTGGATGGCCGCCCTCATCCGCCAGCCGGTCAGAGGTCCATTCACGGCCATTCCGTCGGACGCTGGGAAGGGAAGACGCTGGTCGTTGACACCACGAATTTCGCCGAGCACGCCACCGGGCTCTCGCTGGCGATGCCGGCCAGCGCGCGCAAGCACCTCACCGAACGATTTGCGGTCTCGGACGACGGCAAAACACTGATTTACTCGGGCGTCGTCGAGGATCCGGTGTACCTGGCGCAACCGGTTCGATGGTCGGGGAAGCTGGAGTATCGGCCGACCATGCGCCACTCGAATCAGAAATGTGACGTTGAAGTGGCGCGCAGGTTTCTCAGCCAGTAGCGACTCGCCCTACGCGAACGACTCAGTTGCCGGTGAAAACGGGATAGGGGTTGATCGGCTCCCCTTTCCACCACTGGCGCTCCGGCGTCAGACGGAAGATCGCAAAATGCAGATGGGGTGCGTCGGGTGACGCGTTGCCGCTGCTCCCGACGTAGCCGATGACATCGCCACGCCGAACAGTCTGTCCTTCGTGCAGACCATCCGCGTAACGATCGAGGTGCGCGTAGTAGTAGCTGAAAGTCGACGTGGGATCGAACTGGTAGACCGTGAAGCCGCCCGCCTTGCTCGTGAACAGCTTCTGGATGGTGCCGCCTTCGACCGCCAGGACAGGTGTGTTTCGCAGCGCCATGATGTCGAGTGCCTCATGGGCGTGTGCACCGCGGGCGTCGGAGAACGTGTCACGCAGGTCGTCTTCGTCGATGCCCTCGACGGGAACCGCGAGACGGCGATCGTTGAGTTCGTCAACGGCCTCGGCATGCGCCACCGAGCCGACGATCGCCGCCGGGACCGGCTCGCCGTTCTCGCCCGGCCGCTCGACCGCGCGTGGCTCCGCGGGATCGTGTGCGGGGGTTGGATCAGGCGAGGGCGCCTCCTGCGCGAGAGCCTGAGTGGTCTCCGCCACGCGCAGCCACCATGCCAGCGCGACGGTCGTCAACACGCCCATCGTGAAGCTGACGGCGATGATGAGCGCCAGCCGCTGCCAATGGTTCGCGCGGCTGACTCGCCTCATCGGAAGATCACCAGCGTTCCGGGCCTGGCCCAATCCAGCAGCCGACGGACGTCCCAGTTCGTCATCCGCACGCAGCCGTGCGACTGCATGTGGCC